>NZ_JAATOU010000013.1:0-126182 GCF_011806445.1 Pseudoalteromonas sp. HF66 | reverse complement strand
GTTGCTCGATTTTTACTTAGCCCACTAGGTTACAAATCTCGCGCCGCGATTAAATCGCCCCTAGAGTGAACAAATTTTAATCTACAAAGGTCAACACGCCCTAGGCGCTTTGAAGTAAAAATGGATTAAATTGGTGAGCCCGGTGGCATTGGCAACACTTTAAAGTTTGCAGGCCATTCACCGCTTTCTAAAAAGAGACTGATTTGCTCACTTAAATATTGCTTAAATGCACTGTTCCCAACGGATGCACTGCCTAGCATTGATTCTTGCTGGTAACTCTTTGCGAGTTTAGCTAAGTAATAACGCAATTGAGCTTGTACTTCGGGTGCCACTTCATTGCTTGCAACTAAGTCAGCAAATTGTTTCGCTGTTAAAAGCTGCACACGTTGGCTAATTTTACCAGCCATCCCTGAAGCAACCTGTTGTTCGAAAATTTGCTGATAAGTTTGTGCTAATAGTGCATCTAAACCATAAAATGCATCACTTCGTGCTTGTTGCTGCGCTAAACGGTTAATGCGTTGGCTATTAAAAAGTAGGCTCAAACTATGTGCAGCTGCAACCTCTGGCAGTGCCATCGCATCAAGCGTTAGTCCTGTACGACCAACAATGCTCTCCCGTGATTTTGATTCACCATAGGCTTTTGGTGGAATAAGCGCTAATACCGACTCAGGTAAAACAAGGTTCTCAGCTTTTAATGTCGCAAGCATAGCATCCACTGCAGCTTGTTGTGTTTGCTTTGCAACAACCTGTGCCCCTTTAGGTTGTGAGCCATCACGCACTTCGTATTCGTAATTCACGCCAGCAATTAGCTTAACAGCAGCTTCAACTTGATAGCGATGGAATAGATAAAGCGGCACCAGCATTTCTTCTAATTGCGACAAAGCAGTGCCTGTTTTGATGTTTTCTATACCAAAGTTAGTCAGCGCTTGCTTACGAACATCAAGTACTCGCATTAGCTCATCACTTGGTGAACGACCATTATCCCATAAATGCCCTGTTGGATGAGCACCACCTTGAGCGCGGGCATCACTGTCTGAGATAAACTCCAGCCCTTTGTTTTTATTCTCAGCTAAAATTGCGGCCAATTGCTGTGCTTCATCTTGATTTGTGAAATCGCTATAACCGTATTTAACAACTTGGGTATCCCAAACGCCCATACCAGAAGCATAGCCTCGGCTAACATCTAACTTACCTTGTTCATTAAAGCTAAGTAGCGGGTGTGGATAATCCATCACAGAGGCTCTATCTGCCACTGAGGCTGCAAAGTTATGAGAAATACCTAAAGTATGCCCCACTTCATGAGCACTTAACTGACGAATACGATCAAGTGCCATTGCTTGTAAGCGCTTAGCCACTTCATTCCCTTCAAAATAAGGTGCAGCTAATGCTTCTGCAATTAAGATGTCTTGACGAACACGTAATGAACCCAGAGTCACATGGCCTTTTATAATTTCGCCTGTCCGCGGGTCAATCACAGAGCTACCATACGACCAACCACGCGTTGCACGGTGCACCCATTGGATCACGTTGTAGCGTACATCCATAGGGTCGGCATCATCTGGTAGCACTTTAACTATAAAAGCATTCTTGTAGCCTGCTGCGTTAAATGCATCATTCCACCATTTAGCACCATCAAGTAATGCTGATTTAACTGGCTCAGGTACGCCCGGATCTAAATAATAAACTATCGGCTCAACGGGTTCGCTGATTGGTAGGCTTGGATCTTTTTTCGCTAGACGATGGCGAGGGATGTAACGCACATACATAGACTCACCCAGCGCAGCCGCATAGTCTTTATGTTCAATACTCCAGAAACCTGCTTGAGGGTGGAACTTACGCGGGGTGTAGTTATCATCAGGCAGTTCAATTAATGAATGATGCATATGCACCGTTAGCGCGTAAGGGTCTGCACTCACTTGGCGAACATACTTACCAGGCTTATTACCTTGAAAAGTAAGTACTGCTTCTAATTCAGTATTTTTTTCAAATGCTTTTGAGCGTGCTAAATAAACCGCACTGCGGTTGCTATCTAAGTTAAAACTTCCCTGCCCAGTTGCAAGTAAACGACGGCTCACACCATGAACATCGCTTAATAAATAAGGTGTGTAATCCACTAATACGGCGGTTTCTGACTGAGCAACAACACTAAACCCTGCTAAGATACTTGATGCAAATGCCTCTTTAATACTTTGTTGTTCCGCAAGGTTATTAGTGTTAGCACGGTAATAAGTATTTATGGCTCTTAACATCACCTTATCGCCAAAACGTTCAAACTGAACTAAGTGAGTATCACCTAGCTGACCGCGATCTAAGCCAATATCGTTTGAACCGACACCATAAGGTAAGCTTTGTTGTAATAAAAATTGCTGCTCGAGTTTATCCACCTCAAGATACAATTTGCCGTTTTCTGTATCGTAGTAAAATGAAAAATAGCCAGAAAAATGAGTCATTTTTTCTGTAAAATCATTTATAGACTTAATTGCTGCGTGTGCTTGAGTTATCATAGTAAGTAGCACAGCTAAGAGCAGATATCGTAGTAATGGTATTTTTTGCATAATCTTATCTTTGTTATTCGCGTTTTAAATACTGTATAGGTATTAAGCAGTATAAAGTACCGCCAAGAAAAATCAGCTATTTAAGACGAAATTCAGCGCTTGCTAAGACATTCTCTCTCACACTAAAAATGTCTGGCTACAACGTTATCAGGAAAATAGAATGCGTAGACTCCCACCGGTATTGTTAGAAGATGGTTGCCCTCGTGAACTGATCTCATTGATCAGAACGGTACTTGCGGCATGTAAAGAGATTTCATTTCGTGTTGGTCAAGGCGCCCTATCTGGCGTATTAGGCTCAACCCTAGACGAAAACATTCAGGGTGAAACACAGAAAAAACTCGACGTGCTAACTAACCAACTTTTAAAAGATATTTTATTAGAATCGGGCTACGTAAAAGCCATTGCCTCTGAAGAAGAAGACTTCACCGTTGCGGGTAACCCTAATGCCAACTACATTGTTGCATTCGACCCACTTGATGGTTCATCAAATACAGATATCAACTCACTCGTTGGTACGATTTTCTCAATTATGGCGGCGCCTGAAGGTGCAGATCCGGCCGACCCAAGTATCTTTATGCAACCGGGTAAAAACCAAGTAGCGGCAGGTTACGTGTTATATGGCCCATCAACGGTGCTAGCATTAACAACAGGCAAAGGTACACGCTTTTTCACCTTAGATAAAACTCACGGTACCTTCTTATTAACAGAAGACTTTGCAAAAGTACCTGAAGATACTAGCGAATTTGCTATCAATGCTTCAAACCAACGTCATTGGCAGCCAGCGATGCAAAATTACATCAATGACTTAATTGCTGGTGACACAGGCCCGCGTGGTCGTAACTTCAACATGCGCTGGATTGCTGCAATGGTGGGTGATGTGCACCGTGTATTATGTCGTGGTGGTATTTTTACTTACCCAACCGACACGAAAGATCCAAATAAACCTAACAAATTACGTTTATTATACGAAGCAAACCCAATGGCAATGTTAATCGAACAAGCTGGCGGTATAGCCTCTACTGGTACTGAGCGCATCATGGATATTCAACCTGATGCAATTCACCAACGTGTGGCGGTGATCTTAGGTTCGAAAAACGAAGTTGAAACCTGTTTAAGCTACCATAAATAGCAACAAGCGAATGCCTTAAGCTAAATAAGCTTAGGGCTAAAAGAAGCTATTTCATCACATCTAATAGCTTCTTTAGCGTACTTTTACTCAATTCACCCATTTGCTCGTTATTGCTTAAAGCGTAAATAGCCCCTTCTACGGCACTTTCGTCTATGTCTTGTCGTGACTCTAGTACGTTCGCCCAAAGTTCTAATTCATCAATATCTATTTCGCCGTTAATAGCACGCTGTAGAACCTGACAGAACACTTCTTGCGTTAGAATATACACATCATCTTGGATGTCAGGAGTGCTTGTAATAACTGAAATTGCCTCAAATCGATTATCACCAAAACGAGCAAACTCTCCTAATGCGTCTAATTTATCCATTTGCTATGCTTACCTTTTCAATCTCAAAGCACCTTTTAATTAATGACAACCCTTACATGCTCACGATGCAAAGCAACCCTTAACTGCCAAGCCGACAATATTAATGCCTGTTGGTGTAATGAGCTACCCAACATTTTACCACTCGATGAGACCGCAACAGAATGTTTATGCCGAGACTGTACTATAAATAAAATAAATTCATTTTTATCAGAACTTTACCAAAAGCCTCTTGAACAGCAGCTTGCCTTTGCTAAGCCTTATTTTACTCAGGGTAACTTAATAGAAAACCTCGATTACACTATGCAAAACAATTACATGGTATTTAGCCGCTGGTTCTTTTTAAAGCGCGGCCATTGCTGTAGTAATGGTTGTACGAACTGCCCTTATTCCGATAGCTAACACCTAAACAGATTATTTATTCAATTATTTTGCATTTAATTGCAAATAACGCATGGACGATGAGAATAAAAATACATTATAATTGGATATAAATTCACTAAATCATCAATTTTTAAGCTTAAATTACTAGTAACGTCTATTTTTTGAGCATAAATTTACTGTAACTAACTCGGAATCTATCATGAACACCTTTAAGCCTGCTCTACTTGCAAGTGCAATTTCTGCGGTTTTAATTAATAGCAATATGGCGTTTGCTGCTGAAGATGCTATCGAAGTTGATAAATCAATTGAAACTATCCAAATCACTGCAACACGACGTGCAGGTTCTGTGCAAGATGCACCGCTTAATATCACAGCCCTAAATGGCGATGTAATTAGCGACCAAAACATTGGTGATCTTGAAGATGTCGCTCGTTGGGTACCCGGTTTAACAATTTCTGATCAAGGTGGTCGTGAAGGTTCTCCTATTATCGTTCGTGGACTGAACACAAATACCTCTGACCGTATTTCTGACAGTGGCACAGTGGCAACTTATGTTGGTGAAATTCCACTTAGCATTGATTTACGTTTGACTGATGTTGACCGTGTTGAAGTGTTAATTGGCCCACAAGGTACACTATACGGAGCTGGTACTTTAGGTGGTGCAATCCGTTATTTATTAAAACAACCTGAGCTTGATATCACCGAAGGTAAAGTAACAGGCGATGTATTTAGCATCAACGAAAGTGACGGTACAGGCGGTGAGTTTGGCGTGGTATTCAATACTCCGCTAATTGAAGAAAAACTAGCCCTTCGTGCTAGCTTAAATTATTACGATAACCCAGGTTACATTGACTACACTCACGTGGTTCTAGAACCTGGCGTATCAAACCCGAACCCTGATTTTTCAGACAGCAGCGATGTAAATGCCAACTTAAAAAGCGTAAGCGATGTTAACGATGAGCAAATCACCACAGCACGTTTATCACTACGCTGGCTTGCAACCGAAGATGTTGATGCAACGCTAAACTACTTCTATCAAAAGCAAGAAAATGGCGGTAATTCGACGTCTCAATACGGCTCACTTGCAGATAGCAGTGCACTACAAGGTATCCCTGGAAAGTACGAAAATGTAGCTCGTGTGCTTGAACCCGGTGAAGAAGAAAACGATTTATTAAGCTTAGAAGTAAAAGCAGATCTTGGTTTTGCTGAGCTGGTATCTGCATCTGGTTGGTCTAGCTATGAGCAATCTGGTCAGCGCGATCAAACTGATCTTCTTTACGATATTTGGTCAGGGTATGCCGACTTCCCTTCTTTTGTAGGCTACACGCACGACACCTCAGATCGCGATACCTTTACGCAAGAGCTTCGTTTAGTTTCAAATAGCAGTAGCGCTTTTAACTGGATTGTAGGCGGCTTCTATAACAAAGTAGAAAGTCACTCAGATGATCGTGAGTACACGCCGGGTCTGACTGAGTACTGGGGTGGCGGTATTCCAAATGTTGAACAAGACCTTGAGTACATTCTAATTTCTGATAGCGAAACCACTGAAAAAGCACTTTTTGGTGAAATTGGCTACAGCATCACAGATCAACTTGATGTCACTGTTGGCGCTCGTTTTTATGAATACGATGTATCAACAACATCAGGCTCTGCAACCCCGCTTTATTCTGGTGACTTTGATTCACTAGATAATCTTGTTATGGAAAATGTAAGCGCAAGCGATAGCGGTAACTTATTTAAGTTTAATGCTAATTACACATTCGATAATGGTGTGCTTGCTTACTTTACTGTGAGTGAAGGTTTCCGTATTGGTGGTGGTAACGGTATTGCTCCTTGCCCTGATGTATTACCTGAGCAACAAATTGTTTGTGCCCTGCCAAACGAAGAAGATTACAAACCAGATACAACGGTCAACTACGAGCTAGGCTTTAAGTCATCATGGTTACGTAACCGCCTACATTTCAATGCAGCGCTATTTAATGTTGATTGGAAAGATGCGCAAGTTGGTAGCAGTACAGTAAATGGCCAAGAGTTAATTACTTCGAATGCAGGCTCTGCTAATTCTAAAGGTGTCGAACTTTCTACTCGCGCAATGATTGGTGATAACTGGGCAGCTTATGCAACATACGCATATGCAAAAGCCGAATTAACCGAAGATGCACCTTACTTATTTGGCGTATTAGGTGACGACTTAGCGCAGTACCAAAGCTACTATGATGGCGCTAAAGGCGACCGTTTACCGGGTGCTCCTGAGCATCAATTCTCTTTTGGTCTTCGTTACGAGCAAGATATCCTAGGTGATAAACTATTAAGCGTAAACTACGGTATCACAGCACAAAGCGATGTGATCACCAAAGTAGGCTTAAAAGCAGATGGCGAAGTATTACCAGGTTATGCACTAAGTAACTTATCTGCCAAAATTACTGGCGATATGTGGTCTGCAACCCTTTACGTAGACAACTTATTCGATAAGTACGCGTTCACTTCTGTACGTCGTGATAAGTCTTGGGCTGGTATGTCGCAATATGCTGAGCTTAACAAAGAGCTACCTGAGCTACAGCGTGTTTATGGTCACTACACCACCGCACCTCGTACAATCGGTATGAAGTTTAGCTACAACTTTGAGCTGTAATTAAATACTCGAATAAAAGCCTTGCCGCTTTTAGGCAAGGCTTTTAAGATAATCTCATGCTAAATACCCAACAAGCGCTTCGCGCTAATATCCAACAGTTGTTAGCCAACAAGCAACTACATGATGCACATCATCTACTTGTGCAGCGCCTAAAGCAAAATCCTGAAGACCACGTTTGTTACTTTTTACTGAGCGAAGTCAACACTGCAGCGGGCGATATCAACAAAGCCATTAAGCTGCTTGAAAAAGCGCTTAATTTAGCGCCTTTGCCGATATATCATTTAGCACTTGCCAAGCTGTATGTACTGTTAGGTAAAGTAAGTAATGCGGCTGTGCATTATCAAGACGCTTTGCAAACAGCTGACTTTAGTGCCGCTGACTTTGATACACTAGCCAATATTGCTAACCGTTTAGGGCATTATGAAGACGCCTTTAGCTTTCAAAAGTCGGCTTACCAACGCAATAAATATAACCCACAAATTAGCTATAATTTGGCGGTATCATATAAAATTCACGGACTGTTTGATGAAGCAAAAAGTTTGCTACAGCAACTTACTACCCAGCAACCTAGCTTTTATCAAGCTCATTACTCACAGGCTGAACTAAATACTGATGTAGAGTCGAAGCTACATATCCAGAAACTACAAACCTTGGCGAATAAAGAAAAAAGCATTATTGATCAACAAGTGTATTTTCATAGTCTTGCTCTTAATTATGAGCACCTTAATGACTACAAAAATGCATTTAAATACTTTGTACTAAGTAAGCAAGCCATAGCCTATAAACTTAATTATCAAGCCACGCAACATCGCTATTTTTGTCAAAAGCTCATTACTCAAAGTACACAGCAAGTGCTTGAAAGTAGTGACTCTGAGTTCTCACCCGTTTTTGTTGTTGGCATGCCCCGCTCTGGCACAACTTTAGTTGAAAAAATCCTTAATCAAAGTTCACAGCTGCAAGGGATTGGAGAATTAAACGATATAGCGCAATTGATACAACACGCCACGCAATCGGCTCGAGTGATTGATAGCGAAATGCTTGATAAGGCATATGAATCTGAAGCGATAAAGACAGTACTTGCTAACTATCAACAAAGAGCCCAGCTGCTCAGTGATGGCCTTAGAAGCTGTGATAAACAGCCATTTAACTTTTACTATATTGATTTTATATTAGCGGCATTTCCTAATGCTAAAATTGTTTGTATGCAGCGAGACTGGCACGATTGCAGTATCGCCAATTTTAGGCAGATGTATAGTCCGCAAAGTGTGTTTCATCACTACAGTTTTACTCTTGAAGATATTGCCTCATTCCATCAAGATTACTCGGCATTAGTCAGTCACTTTGCCAACAAGTATCCTGAAAACGTTTTTTTACAAAGCTATGAGCAATTAGTGGCAGAGCCGGTTAAGCAAACACAGAAGCTCTATACTTTTTGTGATTTAAGCTGGCAGGAAAACTGCCTAACTTTTTATAAAAACAATGCGGCTTCAGCTACGGCGAGCAAAAAGCAAATTCGCCAGCCACTGAATAAAAACAGTATCGGCAGCTGGCAAAATTACGCTGAATTTATTGATGCGGACCTGTTTCAATAGGTAACTCGTGACGAGCGCCCCACTCACTCCATGAGCCATCGTAAACACGTAAGTTAGCGTAACCGCATTCATCGGCGCACAATGCAATTGCACAAGCTGTTACACCTGAACCACAGCTAAATTGCAACTGAGTATGATGCGCTGCAATATGTTGATCAAATAATATCTGCAACTCGCTAAGCGGTTTTAGCTCACCGTTATTTAGTACACTTGCAAGTGATAGACTGCGACTATTTGGAATATGACCACTACGCATGCCTTCACGCGGCTCGGCCTGTTCACCTGTAAATCGCTCATAAGGGCGAGCATCGAGTGTTAGTGTGCTTTGCTCATCAAGTGAGTTAAGTACTTGCTCAGCACTGATAAAGTAATTAACACGAGGGCTTGCAACAAAGTTGCCTTGACCAGAAGCAGCTGAATAGCTGGCTTGTGTCGCAAAGCCAAGTGCCTGCCACTTAGCTAAACCACCACTTAAAACCTTTACATTATCAAAGCCCATTGCTTTAAACATCCACCACGCACGCGCTGAACTGAATAAACCTTGGTCTTCATAAATCACAATCAGTGAGTCTTGATTAACCCCAGCACGCTGCATATGTTCTGTGAACTGCTCGCTACTGCACATCATACTTGGTACAGGATTGCTGTTATCTGCCAGCGTCTTTTTGAAATCAAAACGCTGTGCATTAGGCAGCATAGCTTTAGGTGCGTATTCTCCCGGTAAACCAGGGCGTACCATTCCAGCATCAAAAATGATCAAATTATCATGGCTTAAATGCTCGTTAAGCCATTCTGGCGAGACTATGTTCTTCATTAGCTTTCCTTTTGCGATAGCTGAGCGAATGTATCTTGTTGAGTTAAGCGCTTTTCAACCGCTTCAACATGCTCAGTTGTACATTCTTTCCAAACACCGGGCAAGCAATACACATGCTTTAAGTAGGTAAAAAATTTATCTCTCAGAATACTGTTGGACTGCCAGCCTTTTTGTAGTTTTTCTAAGCACTTAATCAAAGTAGCTTGATCACTTGCGTGTAGTACAAGCTCATCAATGTTGTAACAAGCAAGCCCTAAGGTAAGCACTTTTTTATCAAGTAATAAAGATTCTAAGCCAACGGTCGAGTTAATAGTGATCACGGCTTCAGCGTTATTGATAAGTTCTCGAGTACAATTTCCGTTGGCAAAAACGGCAACATCATCTTTATCATACAAGTGTTCATAGTGCTTATGCCATGAAGGATGTTCTTTAAAAACAACTTTAAGTTCTGGATCATTTAACTTTTTTACGGCTGAAACAACAGCATCGTAATACTCTTCCATTGACTTAAGCCAAGGTGAGTAACAAGCTATTTGTGTATCGTGTGGAACTTGAAATGGCACAAATAAGTATTTTTTTGGTAACTCAACTGCGTCAAATTTGCAGCGCTTTTTGTGATTCGCTCTAGGGATTAAATCAGGCGCAGAAAATGGCAACTTCCCTTGTGGATCAAAATTTAAATAGAAATGACTATCTCGCGGTACAGAAGCCGCGAAGTTAATACCTTGAGGGTCTAAACTTGTTGTTCCGGGCAATAACCCATTTTCATAAAAATAGGTAGTCACTCCTAGTGATTTCGCAGCTATACAAACAGTAACATTCGGTAGTTTATTACCATTCCAAATAACTAAAGCTTGAGGGGATTCTGACTTCAATAAATCATAATACTTAGCGTACCGACATTGCTCTACAAACTGCATCACTTTAGAGTAAGCTTTGATAAGTAATGGGTTACACCAAAGATCATTTCGGGCTTGCTTACGTAGTAGTTGTTCCGAAATTATTTTACTAAAATCAATTTGAATCGCTTTGCTAAAGTATTTTAAAGCAGTTAACCTGGGGAAGCCCATACAGTGCACTTTACAATTTAAGGGTAGTTTCCTAATTAATTTTTTGTAATAGCGGGCGTGCACATTATTGCGAGAGATAAATAAAAAAGCCATATACTGATCTTAGTTTAGATTGAACTTAAGCGCATACAGCTATTTTATTAATTATAAATGACAGTTTGAAGGCTGCCTTACAACTTCTATTATTTCTGTTGTAGAGATAGAGGGAGTACGCTCTAAATAAATCACATCACAAATTTGCTTAAATTGATCAAACCGACCAGCCCAATCATCCCCCATAACGAGCAAATGGGCTTGATGGTCTTTTATGTACTCACCTTTCAATTCTAGAGAGTGCTCTACAAATACTTCGTCAACACACTTTAAAGAACTAATAATTTTCAGCCTATCAGCTTCACTGTATACAGGCTTTCGACCTTTCTTTGAGAAGTTTAGTTCATCAGAAGATACACCAACTATCAAATAATCTCCCAGTGCTTTAGCTCGCTCTAAAATATTGATATGTCCCACATGAAAAATATCAAACGTGCCAAAAGTAATTACCCGTTTCATTGATGTTCCTCTAAATAAGAAACAATTCTCTTAGCAGAGTGACCATCCGTAAGACCTGCCAGTTTATAAACTATTTCTTTTCTTTTTTCTTTAAATTCGGCAGATTCATTAAAACTTGAACTTAATAACTGCTTTAACTCTTTATAACTTTCAGCACGCGCACATAACTCATTGAAGTATTTGATATCTTCATCCAATCGAGCTTTCAATCTATAAGAAAAAATACCTCTGTATGACCAACGCAGCTTGTAAAAATCACACCAGATAACAGGTTTTTCTAATGCTGCAAATTCAAAAATGGCTGACGATGCATCAGAAACCATAATATCAGCAAGTTCTAAAAAAGGAGTAAGATCAAAATCGAATTCATTCGCAAGGTAAACATTCTTAGCACTAGCCCACTTCTCAAGTTTTAGGCGTTGCTTTTTGTACTTCTGCTTAAATAAGCTAAAGAAATGAGGCTTAACGATAATATTAAATTCATTAAAGTGCTCAGGGAAATCATCGCTAAAGCACTCTAAAGAGCTTGGATAAAAAGTAGGCGCATAGAGCAAAGTTTTCTTTGTCGGATCTAAGCCGAGATTTTTGAGGTTAATGCTTTCAAGAGTCTGATTAAAAATAGGGTCTAACTTGGCGTAGCCACTATCAATAAAGTTGCCTTCAGGATAAAGCGTTTTTAAACGTTGAAGCCGGTGCTCTCCCTCAACAAACCGTACTGTCATCTTATTATTCGATACATCGTAATAGCATTGTTTTGGACCTATTCCATGTTGCATCAGTACAGTCTTTTTATTTAGATCCTCAGCGCCAGCAAATGTATTTCCAAACACAACCCAATCTGCATCTGAACTCTGATAAAATTCAAAGGTTTCTCTTGCACTTGTTAACCATTTTGCAACTATTGCATTTTCATAGATAAAGTCGCGACATACACCAAGACTACGCTCATCTTGGTCTTCATAGAAAACCATCGAAACTTTGTGGCCTTTTTCCTTCAACTCCTTTAAAACAGGCAAATACTGTGGAATGTAATATAGATGTTGAACATCAAAATATAACTGCATTATTTACAACTTAATAACTTCAACCAATAGCTATTGTACATAAATTACATTTCTGTTTCAGCCCACAATTAAAGTTTGTTCTAGCTAGATTTCAATTACCTCAGGGCGAAGTGGTGCAAGTCTGCTAAGGATTTTATTTTGTACCGTTTGCGAAATGTGCTGTTCATCCATTGCATTGATTAAAAGCTCTACCACACGGTTAAAGTCTTTTTTAGAAATATTCATTCCGGTGTGAATATCAACCATATTATCGCCTTTGTATTCACAAGGGCCATCGGTGACATTGCACAAATGAGTGATAAAGCCTTGGCGAAAATGAGCAACATTGGTTTGTTTAAAATAAGCTAAAATTTGTTCGTCACGGCCTATTTGATTGATAAAACTATCAACTAGTTTTTCGATCCCTTGTTCGCCATTTAGTTGCTGGTATAAGGTGCCGTTGTTGCTACTTGCACAGCCGACTAACATCACGGCAAATACAAACGTAAAAAATGTTTTCATCATTACCAATACCCTGTAACAGAAAGATACCAACCTGTTTGATCCTTAGCCCCAGCAATACTTCCTAAGTCTAACCAAGCAGCGGTGACACTAACATACTTATTGGGAAACCAAGCAACAAACACATCCTGCCAATCTTGCTCCCCTAAGCCAAGATTATTAGACTTTTCCCGATACTCAACACCAACGGCTATTTGATGGGTTAAAAACACCGCGGTAGACGCTTCAAATAACAACTCTTTATCGCTATCAGGGCCGCCAAAACCTAACAAACCTAGTTGATTAGCATCGCTATAACGAAAAGTGGTATTCCAAAACCAGTTATACCCAACAAGCGCTCCTAAATGTAATTTACTAGCAGCAAGATAAATATCAGTACCACTGGTGTCTTCTGCGCCTAATAGGTTAGCGATACTGCCGTCATCCAGTGATTTATGTTGTACACCCAAGCTCAACTGCGGCCATTTACTGTAAACGATATCGCCGTATAAGCGTACTTTTGCCCCTGTAATTGATTGTTCAATATCGGTATTTAGTGCGGGAACTTCGAAGCGTTGCTCTGCGTAACTAAATTCAACGCGATCATAAATATTTAGTTGCGCGCCACAAACATCTAAGCTGTAATCACTCACATCAGCGCGACTACAAAAGCCATTTATAGCTATTTCATCATCACTTGCATAGCCTGCAAGCTGCGCCCAAGGAACAATACCACCACCCGCACTACCTTCAACCTGGGAGACACCAGGCGTTGCTAATAATTTACCCGATGCTGCGAGCCCTGAACTTGCAAAAGCAAGGCAAATTAACCCAAACAACCAATTAAGACGCTTCATTGTACACCTCTAACCACTGCAAAAACTGCTCTGATTTTAGTGGTCTACTTAAGTAATAGCCTTGTGCATAATCGCATTTATTTTGCACTAAAATATCCAGTGACTCTTTGTTCTCAACGCCTTCCGCTACAACCGAAAAACCCAGCTGGTGACCTAGAGTAACTGTAGATTGCACTATGTATTGATCTTGTCGTGACTGATCTAATTGCAAAATAAAACACTTATCAAGCTTTAGCTCATCAATCGGTAATGACTTTAAGCGCCCGAGAGATGTTTGCCCTACACCATAGTCATCCAACGAGATTTTAACACCCAAGGTTTTGAGATTTTCGAGTGCCTTAATGCCTTGATCTTCGTTCTCAATCATATCTCGCTCTGTGAGCTCAATCGTAATTAAACGCCCATTAACATCATGTTTCTCAAGTTGTTTAGCAAGGTGAGAGTAAAAGCTAGGGTATGCTATATCTTGTGCAGAGACATTAATTGCAGCCTGCATGGTAACACCTTGCTGTTGCCATGCAGCAACTTGAGACACCACTGTTTTTACAACCCAAGAAGTTAGCTCCACAATCACCCCTGATTGTTCTGCTAAATCAATAAACAGCTCAGGCGAAACCCACTGACCATCTTTACGCTGCCAACGAATTAATGACTCAACTTTATCAATGCAATTGGTTTTAATATTTAGTTTTGGTTGATAGGTCATGAAAAGCTGGCCATCATCATCAACGAGGGCTTGTTTAAGTTCATCGATTATTGCAAGGCGCTCAAGGTGCTCTTCGTCTTCACCTTCTTGATAATAATGAATAGTTTTATGCTCGCAAGATGCGGTATCAACAGCAATTAACGAGCGACGCATTAAGTCCTCAGGGCTGACATTCTGTGAAAGGCAATGCACCACCCCAACACTAAAGCGTAAAGTAATATTTAAGCCTTGAATTAAGTAGCCAGCCTGTAACTGAGCAACAAGCTTCATTACTGCATCTTTAAACTGCTTAGTTTCATCTGCAGGAAGTAAGGTTAAAAATTCATCGCCGCCAATCCGAGCATTCTCACCATTATGATGTGCCGAGTATTCACCAATACGCTCAGCAACTGCTTTTAAACAATCATCACCAATACGCGGGCCTAATTTATCATTGATATGACGAAGACCTCTTATATCTATGGCAACGAGTGTGTATTCAGCGCCTTCAGCAAACAAGTTCTCCATGTTTTCTAACATCGCAGAACGGGTATAAAAGCCAGTTAATGAATCATGGCTAGCTTGAAAACTTATTTGCTGTTCACGCTCTTTGATGTCGTTACCCATGTTGTTAAAGGCATCGACTAACGTGGTGATTTCGCTGCTTTGCTTTTTACCTACAAATTCAGCTTTATAATTGCCACGAGCAAATTGCTGAGCAAGTAAGGTTAGCTTTGAAAGCGGTGTCGTGAGGTTTTTAGCCAAGATACCACTGGTCAATACGCCTATCACAACCGTAATCGCAGCAAGCACAATAATGGTGAAAAATAGCTGTTCAAACTCACGATAACTCTGGGTTAAATCAGCACTTAACAGCACTGAGACTATGTGCCCGGGCAAGGATGGCAGTTCAACCAGTCGATTTCTATAAACCGGCTTTTCACCAAAAATACGTTGCGTTGTCTCGTTATTAAAATGCGCTAATACTGAATTAGTTTGAGGTTGCTTGGTTAGTGAGGTCTCTACAACACCATCATCTTCACCAATAAAACTCACATCCATTGTGGTAAGGTTTTTTAGCTCTGCAGCAACAAGGTCATTAATTTCAAAGCCCACTAAACTGTAGGCAACAGTACGAGGCGCACGTACCGGCAATAAGATAACTTGGTATAGGGTTTGATCAAGAACAATAAAATTAGATTGCTCTGCATTAATGAGCAATTCATTCATCAGTGCAGAAAACTCATCAGGTGTATGGTTAAATTCAGTATTTGCAGAGACCAATTGCCCAGATAAATCAATGAGCAACATCAAATCAGCATTTATTCGACGACTGTGGTTATTCAATACACTGCTAATGGTATCAGCATCTTGGGTAGCAATAGCTTGTTTAAAACCAAAGTCTGCTGTGAGTACCTTTGCAGCCGTTAATAGCAGGCTTTCTTTAGCGCTTAAATATTGCTTAAAAACATTTTCAGCGACATTAATATCTTCACGTAACTTTTGATCATTAAACCGATTAGTCGACCACCAAGAGCTCGCTAAACTGACTAAACTAGTTAATAAAACGAGGCTTACGCATAAGGCTATGATCCGCCCTCTTAAACTATGAATCATTATCTGCCTTAAACATCTCACCAAACGTATTACGCGGTGCAGGTGCATTTGTTTCAATTGTAATATCAGCAGCTTGTTCAGTTACAGTGACTGATAATTTTTTATTAATTTCACTTGCTTGATTTGGGTGCCAAATCGTTATATTCGTTGGAACTGTAATATCTTTTAATTGTACTTTGCCATCTTGTGCTGTTTTTAGTGTATTAGCGCCATTTGCTACATAGATATAACCCACCATAGAATCGTGAATATTACAGCCTAGGACTACCACCCCGGCGTTATCAAATAACTCTGGTTTTTCTGGACGGTCAGCATATAGCTTAATATTGAAAGGTTTAGCGCTTGAAAAAGAATAAACATGATGGCGAATATTATCACTATTAGGAAAATCAACAGACTGACCTTGCTGTATTACCAATACATTAGGTGAAAACTGCTTATTAACCTGATCCATAACTGCGACAGGCAACTGCGTGCGCGCTAAATTTTTATTACCTTGTAATTCAATTACAGCATCGGCTAAAGGCTCACCAAATTGATCTCGAACGGTAAATGAAATATCCGCTGCAAATACATTCGCAGCGCAGCACATAAATACAAAAGAACATACCGTGCGAGCACAGTGCGCAAAAAACGTCATAATTGAACCTTGCTTAGCTTAGTTTGCTAATAAGTATAGATTAATCTTAGCTTAAGTTAATGAGAGAAGGTATGAAAAGCAAGAAAAAAGCCAAGCAGTTTTACTAGAAAACCAACTTGGCTTTAATAATATTGACTTAGAGCATAACTAAGTTAAAAAACAGCAATTAATCGTGCTTAATTAAGCCGTAATCGTTATCTAATATAGCGATGACTTCACTTCGTGGATCGCTTGGAATAGTGATTTTTTGCCCAATAATTTTACTCGCAATACCAACGTAGGTATCAGACACTTCAAGCATCACTGATTCTGGCAAGGTGTAGTCTTTAGCAAGCTGCTCACGCTCGCCCATACGGTCTTTATTTAATAACACATCGCTGTCTGGCACGTTATTAATTAATAACTGGCGGAAACCCTCTTTTGAGTTTTCAATGATTTTACCGTCACGGTAAGCTGGGCCATCCCAAATACGTGATGAATCAGGCGTGCCCACTTCATCAATGTAGATAAGCTTATCTGAACCATCAATGTCTTCAACATAACCAAATTCAAATTTAGTATCGACAAAGATTTGGTCTAGCTGTGCAAGTTCATCACTAATCAGCTTGAAGCCTTCAACAAGTAATTGCTCATATTTAGCAACATCATCTTCAGACTTAAAGTTAAAAACAGCTAAGTTATTCGTGATGTTTTCACGGGTAATGTTCACATCATCTACTTCAGGAATGTCAGCAACACCTGTGATAATGCCTTTCGTTGATGGCGTGATTAACACTTCATCTAGCTTTTGATTCGCAGCTAAGCCCTCTGGTAAATCAATACCGCAGAAATTACGGGTGCCTTTTGCATAATCACGCCACATGCTGCCAGTAATATATTGGCGCGCAATAGCTTCTACTTTTACAGTGCTTGCTTTACGTACAATCCATACATAAGGATGAGGAATATCAACGATATGATTACCAGCAAGACCTGCTTTATCAAATAACTTAAACCAATGAGATGCCACTGAGTTTAATGCAATGCCTTTACCTGGCACACCATTTAAACCGTTTTCACCTTGCCAAATACAATCAAACGCAGAAATACGGTCAGAAATAACCATAATAGCTAGCTCAGTTCCTTTTGGAACTTGATAACCTTTTTCATTAATTAAACGAGCGCTGTCTTCATCAGTTAACCAATAAACTGAACGCACTTTACCGCTGTGTACTGCACCTTTAGTACGGATCGGTAAATCATCGTTTACGTCTAAAACTTTATAGCTAGTCATGCTATCTCCGAAAGTATTTGGCATGCTCTTGTGAGCACATGTATGGGATTGGGGTTATGGCCGCCTATAATAATCTAGACGCCTTGAAAGCTCAATCATTGCCCGATTATCTACTTACAATTGACCGCACCAAATACAATAAAAACTTAATTATTCTGCAATTTTGCTGTCATAAACAATATTTCGTTATAATATTGCCTCGCAATAGGAGGTTTTCTTGGATTACTTAGCAGCTACAAAAGAAAAAAAATACTTAATGTATATTTCGCAAAACTATTCGTACGCGATTTTGCGCCCATTACAACGGGAGATTTTAGCGCGTGGCGGTGAGGTTAAGTGGTTTTTAGAGGGTGATGAAGTAAATAAGCATTTCTTGCATCCAGATGAATCTAGTTTAGAAACTATAGAAGATGTCATCCAGTGGCAGCCGAATATTTCATACATCCCAGGAAATGTCATCCCTAACTTTATACCCGGAAAAAAAGTAGCTGTCTTTCATGGATTTAACTCTGGAAAACTAAATAGAAAAGGGTACGAAGATCATTTTAATATTAGAGGCTGCTTTGACCTATATTGTACACAAGGCCCTAATACAACTTCTAGATTTGAGGAACTAGCTGAAAAGCATGGTTTCTTTTTAACTAAAGAAACAGGTTGGCCTACTCTAGATCCATTATTTTCAAAAATAGACAACAATCCATACGTAGATGAAGGCGATAAAAGACAAACTCTTTTAATTTGTTCAACTTTTTCTCGAAATCTCTCTCTAGCACCTAAATTATACGAACAAATTAAAGCATACAGTGAGCAAGGTAAGTGGCGAATTTTAATGCAATTCCACCCAAAAATGCCAAGCGAGCTTGTTGATAAATACAAGGCTCTACAAAACGAAAATCTAACCTTTGTAGAGACAGATAATGTATTACCGCTGTTGCAAGCGGCGGATGTCATGCTGTGTGATACTTCCTCTATATTGCTTATGTTTATCTTACAAAGAAAACCTGTCGTGACTTTTTGTAACCAAGCACCTGGAGAACACCTTATAGATATCACTGATGCCGATAAGCTAACTGAGGCAATTGATTATGCTTTCACACGACCACCTGAATTAATGGCTAAAATTGAACACTTTTGCCAACAGTTACACCCGTATCAGGACGGCTTATCGAGTCAACGTGTACTTGCTGCAAGCAATGAATTACTATTGAGCAATCCAGCACTTAAGCCAAAACCACGTAATTTTATTCGTAACTTTAAAATGCGTAGAAATTTAAATTACTGGCGATGGTAACAATTGATAGGTCGTTATGATCACGCTTGCAAACGTGCTATTCAAGTGGCACACAAAACAACCTGAGCCAACGATCAATATTACTGAATTACATATTGATCAAGGCGAACATGTTTTTCTTCACGGCCCGAGTGGCTGTGGTAAATCAACTTTATTATCACTGCTCGCTGGTGTTACAGTGCCAACACAAGGGAGTATTGAACTCCTCGGTAAAGCGATAAACCAATTTAATAATAGTAAACGAGACCGTTTTCGTGCCGATCATATAGGCTACATTTTTCAAAACTTTAATTTACTCCCTTATTTATCGCCTATTGAAAATGTGACCTTGGGGTGCCAGTTTTCAAAGCAAAGGCAAAAAAAAGCATTAGAAAATAGTACAACAATAACAGCAGAGGCAAGCCGCTTACTCAGCGCTCTAGGACTAAACGATACCCTGCAACATCAAGCTGTTGCTGAGCTTAGTATTGGTCAGCAGCAAAGAGTTGCCGCAGCACGAGCCTTTATTGGCAGCCCTGAAATTATCATTGCAGATGAACCAACTTCAGCACTCGACACGCAAAATCGCCAAGCTTTTGTAAAGTTGTTATTTGAGCAAGCAAGTGCGGCTAACAGCACGCTGGTGTTTGTTAGCCATGATGAAACTCTACAAACACTATTTAGCCGTAGTATCAGCCTTGTCGATTTACAAGGAGGTACACATGCTACTCGTTAAACTCGCCGTAAAAAGTTTATTAAACCGTAAGGCCAGCGCCCTACTCACATTATTTACAATAGCCATTAGCGTAATGTTACTAATGTCGATTGAGCGCGTTCGAGTTGATGCTAAAAGTAGCTTTAGTAATACAATTTCGGGCACTGATTTAATTGTCGGTGCTCGTACCGGTGACATTCAACTGTTGCTATCTTCGGTGTTTCGTATTGGTCATGCTAACAATGGCGTGAGCTGGAAAAGTTACCAATACATCACTGAACAACGTGGTGTTAAATGGGCTATTCCTATGTCGCTAGGCGACAGCCATAAAGGCCTTGCTGTACTTGGAACAAATAAAGACTATTTTGAGCACTATCGCTTTGCTAAAAAGCAGCAGCTAAGCTTTTCACAAGGTCATGCATTTAATCATTTGTTTGAAGTGGTATTAGGTGCAGAGGTTGCCAATACCTTAGGTTATCAGCTAGGCGATGAAGTGGTGATTGCTCATGGTATGGGCAATACCAGCTTTCATAATCATGACGATAATCCATTTAAAGTGGTCGGTATTCTAAAGCCAACAGGTACACCTGTTGATAAAACATTGCATATTCCGCTAGCTGCAATTGACGTAATTCATGGCAGCCATTCGGATCAGCATGAACCAGCCCTAACAGCTACAGACGACCACGACCACGACCACGACCACGACCACGACCACGACCACGACCACGACCATCATGATGATGTTGATCTCGTTGGTACACCAAAACAAATAACCGCTTTTTTACTTGGCTTTGATTCACCGCTTTATACCTTACAAGTGCGTCGTAATATCAACCAATACAAAGATGAAGCACTGCTTGCCATCATGCCAGGTGTTACCCTGCGTGAACTATGGGAAATGCTTTCTATCGTGGAAAAAATCTTGCTGTTATTTTCTATTGTGGTGGTACTGATCAGTTTACTTGGCATGTTAACGAGTCTCCTTTCTAGCCTTAATCAACGCCGCAGGGAGCTTGCTATTTTGCGCTCTGTAGGGGCCAGACCATGGCATATTTTCACTTTGATCAGTGTCGAGTCTTTACTCATAACAGGGCTCGGCTGTGTTGTTGGCACCGCTTTGTTCTATGCTTTAATGTTGCTCGGCGCAGATTACTTGCAAAGTCATGCCGGAATAAGCCTAAATATAGCTTTATTGTCATCCTATGAACTCATGTTATTAGCTGCGATAATGGTCGCAGGCTTTATTGTTGGGTTAATTCCTGCAACCCGCGCGTATTTCTACTCTCTTGCTGATGGCATGAGTATTAAAATTTAAGGAATGTTATGCCGTTTTTTCGAAAATTCGTCGCTTTAGTCGCATTATTCGTGTGTGTAGCTGCTAATGCTGGCGCTCCAAAAGAAATCTTCTGGGAAGATTTAATTCCAAAAGGTCATGTACAAATCGACACTCAAGCACAAGCAAACCATGAAGGTAGCGAGCAAAACTGGGTTCAACCTGACCTTGATGCGCCAGTAGTTAAAGAACTTGATGGTAAATCAGTGAGTTTACCAGGCTTTGTTGTACCACTTGAAGGTGACAGCGAAGTGATCACTGAATTTTTACTCGTACCTTATTTCGGCGCATGTATTCATGTACCGCCGCCACCGCCAAATCAAATTGTGCATGTCACCATCAAAGGCGGTGTACCAATCGAGAGCCTATACGATGCGATTGTAGTGACAGGTGTTATCAGCACAGAAACTTGGTCTGGTGACATTGCTCAAGTTGGCTACAAGATGAAAGCGGTGGGTGTAGCACCATTTGAGTTATAAACTTTAAAGAGCATGCTGTAGCATGCTCTTTAAATTAATCAACCACCTTTTCTTTTTCTAATTCCTGATCGCTCAATTCATACCATCCGCCACCAAGAGCTTTATAGAGGGTTGCTAAGCTTTGTAAGCGATTATTTTTCGCTTGTGATAAGGCGATTTCTGCCGAAAATAACTGACGCTGCGCATCCATTAAATCAAGGGAACTGGCAACACCATTGCTATACCTAAGACGTGCTAATCGATAGTAATCTTGACTACTGAGCACCAAACTTCGTTGCGCATCATAGCTTTGCTCTGCCGACTGATAATTAGATAGCTGATTGCTCACTTCTTGCAGTGCCACCAGCACTGTTTTTTGATATTTAATACTGGCCTGGTATGCCCGCTGTTCCGCTACCGTTAAATTTGCCTGATTGCGTCCCATATTGAATATTGGCATTAACAACTCTGAACCTAACAGCCAAACCTGCGAATTACTGGCGAGCAAATCACTAAAATCAGTACTTTCACTGCCAAGTTCAGCATACAAATTAAGTTTTGGAAATAACGCTGCTTTTGCGACACCAATCTCAGCCATTGCCGCTTGCCATTGATACATTGCTTGCTGCACATCTGGCCTGCGTTTTAGAAGCTCGCTAGGTAACCCTGTTGGTAGTTGCTTAGGAAGGGTTTGCACAGATAACTCATTGCCACCTTGCACATCGGCATTGGCATCACCAATTAAGAACTTCAACTGATTAGTAATGCGCCTTTCATTATGCTGCAAAGGTGGGATTTTAACCTTCGCTGATTCAAGTTCAACTTCAGCTTGGCGCTGCTCTAGCCCAGAAATAATGCCGCCCTTTTTGCGAATACGCGCAATTTCAAGCTCTTTCTCGCGAAGTTTAATTGTACTCAGGCTGATCTTTAATTGCTCTTCAACTTCTTTGAGGGCAAAAAACTGCTGCGCTACATCAGCAATCAAGGCTAACTGCAACGCAGTTCTAGCTTGTTCTTGGCTATAATAATTTGCCAGTGCGGCTTCGCTTGCGCGTCGGTTGCTGCCAAATAAATCTAGCTCCCAGCTTAAGTAACCTTTTAAATCAAACGTGTTTTCTGGACTGCTATTAAGCTCTTCTTCCCGCTCCGAGGTGAGACCTACATTCACATCAGGCCATAAGGCTGCATCAGCAATCCGATACCGAGCACGCGCTTCAATAATTTTCGATTGTGCAATTAACATATCTTGATTATTGATCAGCGCTTGGCTAATCAGCTTTTGCAAATGAGGGTCGCTATAAATTTGCTTCCAGCCTGCTAAAGCCTCCGACTGAGGCGTAGCTGTTATCCCCATAAAATTAACAACTTCACTATGTTCAGGTACTTCAAAATCAGGCCCTACAGCACAACCTTGAATGCAAGCGAAACAAAGCAATGGCAACAGTTTATGCATCAACTTGCTCCTTTACTAATGCTTTATAGGCCGCTGGTGTTTGCTGTTTTTTTACAAAGCGTGCTGCGGTAATAAAAAACAGTGGCACTAAAACGATGCCGATAGAGCTTGCTAATAACATACCTCCTAAAATAGGCATAGATACCGACTGCCGACCAACTGCTCCGGGGCCAGATGCTAGTACTAAAGGCAAAACACCAAGTACAAAAGAGGCTGCGGTCATTAAAATAGGTCGAAACCGTGAACGGGCCGCTTCTATCGCGGCATCAGTGGCATTCATGCCTTCTTGATAAAGCTGGTTTGCTACTTCAACAATCAATATAGAGTTCTTAGCAGCAAGGCCTATCAAAGCAATAAAGGCAACTTGAAAAAATAAGTTATTTTCGTGCCCCGTCATTAAGGTCAATACAGAGGCCCCTAACATGGCAATGGGGCTTATTAGTAGTACAGCAAACGGCAAGCTCCAACTTTCATAGAGCGCTGCTAAAAATAAAAATACAAACACGATAGCAAGAGTTATCGCGATACCAAGCTGACCCGATGAGCGAATTTCTTGATAGGTTAAACCGGTCCATTCATAACCAAGGTTAGGTGGGAGCTTTGCCATTTCTTCTTTGATCACGTTAATTACATCACCCGATGCATAACCCTCAGCAGGCGATACATTCACCATCGCACTAGTAAACATATTAAAACGGTTTATCGCAGAAGGACCGGTTGTTAAATTAAGTTTAGCAAGCACATTTGATGGCACCATAGCGCCATTCTTTGAACGCACATAAAATTCATTGAGGTTTTCAGGGCGTGCTCTGAATTCATCTTCGGCTTGGACTTTAACCCGATAAACCCGGCCAAATAAGTTAAAATCGTTGATGGTTGAAGAACCTGTGAGAACTTTCATGGTACTGTAGACATCCGCAATCGGCACTTCTAATGCCATGGCTTTTTCTCTATCTAGCTCTAAAAACAGCTGAGGTACTGAGCCGCGCAATGAGCTACTTGCTTTAGCAACTTCAGGACGGTTATTTAAGTTAGCGAGCAGTACCTCTAGCGACTCAACCAAACTAGTTAAGTTACCACCCGTTTTTTCTTGTAATGCGAACTCTACACCAGATCCGGAACCAAGCCCTGCAACTGCTGAGGGTTGAAACACATTAAACTCCGCATCAGGGATAGCATACAGTTGTTTGCGAATATCATTCATCACACTTGTAACACTAAAACCTTGTTCTGCACGCACTTGCCATGGCTGTAAAATGACTTCCATTTGACCATGTGATTGCGCACTCCCAGCACGGCGGTTTTCCCCTGCTAACGTGAATGAATAAGCAACCCCAGCATGGTTCATAACAAATTGGTTTGCTTTACTTATTACCTCATTAGTACGTGAAACCGTTGCCGCATCTGGCAAAGTAATATCAACAAAAAAGCGCCCTTGATCTTCTTGCGGCATAAAGCTGCTAGGTAGTTGGCTAAACACAAAATAGCAGCCTCCTACCATAATAAAAAAACCAATATAACTACGTTTTGCTTTTTTTGAGCATACCTTAACAAGCCATGTATATTTTTTACCCACACTTTCAAGCCAGGTATTAAACTTAACAAATATCTTATTGTTTGAGGGGGGGCTAGGTTTTAAGAAAACCGCACATAAAGCGGGGCTCAAGGTTAAAGCAACTAAGGTTGAAATAAGCACCGCAACCGTAATTGAAATCGCAAACTCTCGATACATGATGCCTGTAATACCTGCTAAAAACGATACAGGTACAAACACCGCAGCAAGTACTAAAGAAGTTGCAACAATTGCCCCAGAAAGCTCTGTCATCGCTTGCTTAGTCGCAGCAACAACATCCATATTTTGCTCATTGATCAACCGCTCAACACTTTCGACCACCACAATAGCATCATCAACGACTATGCCGATTGCCAATACCATGGCCAATAAACTGACATTATTAATAGTAAAACCAAATGCTGCCAAGGCGATAAAGGTGCCCACTATCGACACCGGCACAGCTAAAGCAGGTATCAAGGTCGTTCGCCAGTTTTGCAAAAATAAATACACCACTAAAATCACTAAGATCAGCGCTTGAATAAGGGTATTGATCACTTCATTAATCGACAGTTTGATAAACTCAGAGGCATCATAAAATAACTGCCATTTCACTCCTTTCGGAAAAGCCTCGCTCAGTCGTTCCATCTCAGCCTTAACACGCTCAGTAACCGCTAATGCATTAGAGCCTGGTAACATATAAACCTGCAAAATAGTTGCTGGCTGTTCATTTAGTTTTGAATTTAAAGTATACGCAGAGGAAGCTAGCTCAACCCTTGCGACATCTCGCAAACGGATCATCGAGCCGTCGCTGTTAACTCGCAGCATAATATTATTAAACTCATCAACCTTATTAAGCCGGCCTTGTGCTCGTACCGGAAAGTTAAGCTTAATTGCATCGCTCATTGGTTGTGCACCTATCTCCCCAGCAGCGGCCTCTTTGTTTTGCGCTTTTATTGCTGCGGTCACATCATTCACGGTTAACTCGTAGCCCGCTAAAATATCGGGCTTTAACCATACCCGCATAGCATACGAACGCGAGCCGGTGTTACGCACTTTACCAACCCCCGGCACACGCTTTAAAGCCGCCTCAACATTGATGCTAGCGTAGTTACTCAAATAGATTTCGTCATAGCGAGGGTCATCAGAGGTCAGTGCCAGTTTCAATAGCTCAACCGAACTTTCATTAGAGACATTCACTCCTTCAGTTTGCACATCAACCGGTAAATTACTGCCAGCTTGGCTTGCGGTGTTTTGTACATCAACAAGGGCGAGATCTGGGTCGGTGCCAACATCAAAGGTGAGTGTAATTCCAACGCTGCCAGAGTTAGTTGCCTTTGACTCCATATACAACATATTCGGTGTGCCATTTAATTCTTGCTCAAGAGGAATGGCTACCGACTCAGATGCTGTCTCTGCCGTTGCGCCAGGGAATGAAGCAGACACTTTAACCGACGGCGGAGCAATATCTGGGTATTGATCAATCGGTAGGGTAAAAAGCGAGACCAAACCTGTAAGTAAAATAACTAACGAAATAACGATAGCAAACACTGGGCGCTTGATAAAAAAGTGCGAAAACATAGTTAAGCTCCCTGCTGATTTTTTTCATCATCTTGTTTGTTTGGTTTATCTGGCGCCAGTGGAATATTGTCAGTGTTAGGCGTTATTTGGCGTTTTTCAAACTCTTCTAAAGAAATAGCTTTAACTTGCTGGCCATGGCGAATGCGATGCAAACCTTTAACCACTACTTGCTCACCAGCACTCAAGCCACCGCTGGCAACAATTCCCTGTTCACCGTAATGTTCAACGACAATAAAGCGCCGCTCTATCTCACCTGAATCAAGCACGACCATCACATAAATACCGCCCTGTTCTACTTGTGTAGCTTCCTCAGGAGCGACTATAGCATCAGTTAGCTCTGATAATTTAATGCGTGCTTTTGTATATTGCCCAGGTAGCAATTCACTGTTTGGGTTAGGCAGTTTTGCCCGAACTTTGAAAGTACCAGTTTTAGGGCTGATTTTAGGATCAGTAAAGCTCACATCGCCCCAATATCGATACTCGCTGCCATCAGGCAAAGAAATACGTACAAAGCCTTCTAGCGCCTTGCCCTTTTGCTCGGCTTGTAGCTGCTCCATCATGCTGGTCATGCGCCGCTTGGCATTCAAGTAATCAAGTGCCGACATATTAAAATTAACGAAAATAGGGTCTATTTGCTGAATGGTGGTAAGGAGTGAAATACCATTACTGCCGACCAAAGCACCGAGATCGGCTTCAGAACTGCCAACCATGCCGCTAATTGGTGCCGTAATACGGGTATATTCTAAATCGAGCTTAGTTTCTTCAAGTTCAGCTTGGGTTGCTGATAATGACGCTTGCGCTTGCTCTTGAATAGAAATTGCATTGTCATAGTCGAGTTGGCTTGCTGCGTCTTGCTCGTAAAGGGGTTTTAGACGGGTAACATCTCGCTTTGCTTTAGCAAGTGCCGCTTGGTCTTTTTGAAGTGCAGCTTTAACGCGATTAAGCTTAGCCCGGTAAGGCCTATCATCTATGGTATAGAGTAAATCACCTTCGTTTACCCAGCTACCTTCAACAAACTCAACGCTTTGCACAAAACCAGTAATCCTCGCTCGCACTTCAACATCAAGCGAAGCATCTGTACGTGCCACGTAATTCCCATACAGAGGCACATCAAACTGCTTAACCTCAGCAGTGACCACTTCTTCAACGATAACTTGAGGTTGTTCTTTAGAGCAACCTACCAGTGCCGCCAAGTACACACATCCTATGACGTATTTGTTTAATAGCATACAACCTTCTCATTCCTTAAGCCTGTCTCTATCTTGCTACCTGTTGCAATACTACATAGATGAAGGGTTCATTGTTATTTTTGACAATTAGAACAATACACTGTGCTTCTTTGTCCTAATCTAATTTCTTTTAATGGTTCTTTACAATTTACACATGGCTCACCCTTACGACCATAAACCAGCAATTGCTGGGCAAAATAACCAGGCTTACCATCACTTTGGGCAAAATCTTTTAACGTTGTGCCGCCTTGCGTTATAGCTGCAGCAAGTGTTTCTTTAATAATAGGCACTAATTGCTGATAACGCTTTAAAGACACCTTGCCAGCTTCTCGTTTAGGATGAATTCCAGCCTTAAATAACGACTCATTGGCATAGATATTACCCACGCCAACCACCACAGCGTTATCCATAACAAACTGTTTAATAGGTACTTTTTTATTTCTAGACTGCTCGTAAACACGCTTTGCAGTAAACTCATCTGTTAGCGGCTCTGGTCCGAGCTTGGTCAGCAAAGTATGGCATTCACCTGGCGCTTGCCATAAGCAAGCGCCAAATCGACGCGCGTCGTTCAGCCTTAATGCTTTACCGGAGGCTAAAATAAATTCAATATGATCGTGTTTTTTTAATGGTTCATCAGCACCCACAACACGTAAATTACCCGACATACCTAAGTGCAAAATTACACTACCTAGCTCACAACCAAGTAATAAATATTTTGCTCTGCGCTCCACTGAAGTAACTTTAAGTCCTTGTAATTGATATACATCATCAGGCACTGGCCAACGCATACTGGCGTTATGAATATTTACTTTGGTCACTGTTTGGTTAAGCACATGCGGCGTTATTCCCAAACGGCTAACTTCAACTTCTGGTAATTCAGGCATCTGTGACTCTCTTAAAACGGATATAACGGAAATAACTTAGTTGCATCAGCTTGTTCAAGCTCAAATACCCGTTGTAATCGCTTATCTAATAAATAGTATTGCTGATCTATATTGTACAATTGGTACACTGCAGGCAACTGCTCCCCGGCTAACCACACTGAAGCAACATAATCAGCCGACGTCTGTGAAATTTTACTAACAGGAAGACTGGCAATAGTTAGTTGCTGATGCTGCCACAGCTCAACAAGTTGCTCGAGCTGCTGTTCATCGCCTTGCCAAGTGATTTCTTGTAGTGACTGGCTACGCCAAGAGGTGCCGATACGCTCAATTTTTAATTCTGGAAAGGCCATTGCTAAAATGAAGCTTTGCTCTGGGAGTAATGCTTGTACTCCTTCTTCAACGGGCTGTGTATTGAGCTTTTTATGGAGGCCATTGAAGAAAAAAATCATCAATAGCATCGAAATAATCACCACATTATTCCATGCTTTTCGGCTCAAGCGCATCAGTATCTTCCTCAGTTTTCAATATCTTAAAGTGTAACCAAAAAGGGCATTAATTGGCAGTTGTAATTGATCAACAAAATTTCATGTCTGTTATGTATCAATCTGTCGATACTTTGCTAAAATATCCGCCAAATTTAAAGGAGTTCCGTCAATGTCAATGTATGTAGTGGGTCATAAGATCCCTGATTCAGATTCAATTTGCGGTGCAATTGCGCTTGCTTACTTAAAAAACCAGATCAATGAACCTGCGATCCCGACGCGTTTAGGTGAAGTATCGCCTGAAACACAATTTATTCTAGATAAATTCGGTTTCGAAGCACCTGAGCTAAAACTTAGCTATGCAGGCGAAGACGTTTATATTGTTGACCACACAGAAAAAACACAAGCACCTGATGACATCGATGAAGCACGTGTTGTGGGTGTTGTTGATCACCACAAACTAGGCGACTTAACATCGTCAACACCACTTGAGTGTTGGATCCGCCCAGTTGGTTGTTCAAACACTATCATCAAAATGATGTATGACTTCTACAACGTAGAAATTCCAAAAGATATCGCTGGCATCATGTTATGCGCTATCTTAAGCGACACTGTGATCTTTAAATCACCAACATGTACAACGGCAGACATCAAGTGTGTTGAAGCACTTGCTGAAATCGCTGGCATCGAAGATTTCAAAGAGCTTGGCATGGAAATGTTCAAGGTTAAATCAGCTGTTGAAGGCACTCCAGCACGTGATTTAGTTATGCGTGACTTTAAAGACTTCAACATGAACGGTAAGCTAGTAGGTATTGGCCAGCTAGAAGTTATCGACCTTGCTGTATTTGATGAAATCAAAGCAGACCTTGAAGCTGACATCGCAAAGCTTAAAGAAGAAGGCGGTCGACACTCAGTATTACTACTGTTAACTGATATCATGAAAGAAGGCTCAGAAATGCTAATTTCGTCTGATGACGTATCAGTAATCGAAGCTGCCTATGATGCTAAATCAGAAGATGGTCGCGTTTGGTTAGATGGCGTATTAAGCCGTAAGAAGCAAGTAGTACCACCACTACAAGGCGCTTTCGCAAAAATCTAATCTAAACTATTAGATACAAAAAAGCCGATGTATCATCGGCTTTTTTTGTGTCTAAAATTTTCGCGGTAGTTAGATTTGCGTTGCATTACGCTGACGTAACACTTCAAATAAACAAATACCGGTCGCAACTGACACATTTAAACTAGATACCGAACCAGCCATTGGGATTTTAACTAATAGATCACAATGCTCACGAGTAAGGCGGCGCATACCATCACCTTCTGCCCCCATAACAACAGCCATTGGCCCAGTTAGATTTGCATCGAATAACTCAGTATCAGTTTCACCAGCAGTGCCAACAACCCAGACACCTGCGTCTTTAATTTCACGTAACGTACGCGCAAGATTAGTGACTTGTACCAATGGCACTGTTTCGGCTGCACCGCACGCTACTTTACGCGCTGTGCCGTTGAGTTTTGCAGATTTATCTTTAGGAACGATGATCGCGTGTACGCCAGCAGCATCAGCACTACGTAAACATGCACCTAAATTATGCGGATCAGTAATGCCATCAAGCACCAATAAGAAAGGCGTTTCTTCACGGGCTATGATCTCATCAAGATCTTTTTCGTTATACATACGCGCCGCTTTTACATTAGCGATAATGCCTTGGTGCTGCTCACCATTTGCTTTGTTATCAAGCGCTTTACGCTGCATAAATTGTACAGAAATACCGAATTTACGTGCTTGGTCAATAACCGGGTTTAAACGTTTATCTTCACGCCCTTTTAAAGCGTATATTTCTAAAAAGCGCTCAGGCTCTTTTGCTAATATTGCTTCAACTGAGTGAAAACCAAAAATTAATTCATTACTCACGTATTGTTTGCTCCTCGGCTACTTTGTTTGCGGGCATTCTTACCCGGTCTTTTTGCCTTTTTGGTGGCTTTTTTCTTACTCTTCTTCTTGCCAGTTTTTACAGCATCTGCTTGTTTACTATTGGGCTTTTTTCGCCCTTTAGAAGAAGGAGAAGACTTGCCACGTTTTTCGTTCTCTTTGTCGCCTGATTTTGCCTCAGGGCGGCTAGATTGTGCTTTTTTACCAGGAATTTTACCTGCTTTAAGCTGTGCACGAACACTTGGTTTTGACGATGCACTACGACGACGCGCATAACGGTCTTGTTGCGCTTCACCGGCTAACACTAAATTTATGCGTCGCTCATCAAGACTTACAGATGAAACCTGAACCGTTACTTTATCGCCTAATCGAAAAACGCTGTGTGTTTGTTCACCAATTAAGCAATGCTTAGCACCATCGTAGTGGAAGTATTCATTACCTAAATTGGTTACATGGATCATACCGTCAATTTGTAAGTCGTCTAAGCGCACAAATAAACCAAAGTTAGTCACCGATGAGATCACCCCACCAAATTCGTCACCAACATGGTCTTGCATATATTCACATTTGAGCCAATCAGCTACTTCGCGAGTTGCATCATCTGCACGGCGTTCAGTGGTTGAACACTGCTCACCTAAAATATCAACTTCGTCATCAGTGTATGCATATTCACCGGATGTTTGCTGACCTTGTGCTTTAAGCACTGCTTTGATTGCACGGTGTACTACCAAATCAGGGTAACGACGAATAGGTGATGTAAAGTGCGCATAGGCCGGTAAAGCTAAACCAAAGTGGCCAATATTATCAGGCTGATAAACCGCTTGCTTCATCGAGCGTAGCAACATGGTTTGAATAAGCTCAGCTTCTGGGCGGTCGCCTAGTTTTGCCAACACTTGGGTGATTTCTTTCGGTGTTGGTTCATCAGAAATCGCACTTTCGATGCCAAGCTCTGATAAAAAGTTTCTGAAAAAGCCAAGCTTTTCAGCATCAGGCTCATCATGCACACGATAAAGCGCACTCGCCTCGTGCTTTTCTAATAAACGTGCTGCTGATACGTTCGCTAAAATCATGCACTCTTCGATAAGTTTGTGTGCATCATTACGAACCACAGGCACAATTGATTCGATCTTACGATGTGCATTAAACACAAAGCGCGTTTCTAAGGTTTCAAACTCAATCGCACCACGGTCTTGGCGAGCAGCTTTAAGTGCCATGTACATTTGCTGTAAGTCAGTTAAATGTGGCACCATTTGGGCGTACTCTTCACGCAGCTTTTCATCGCCTTGTAAAATCGCATTCACTTTAGTGTAGGTAAAACGAGCGTGTGAATTCATCACCGCTTCGTAAAATTTATACCCAGACAACTTACCCGCTTCTGACACCGTCATCTCAGCAACCATACATAAACGGTCAACTTCTGGGTTCAATGAGCACAAGCCATTCGATAGCACTTTTGGCAGCATCGGAATAACTTGCTCAGGGAAATAAACTGAGTTACCACGTTCAATCGCTTCTTTATTCAGAGGCGTATTCATACCTACGTAGTGCGACACATCGGCAATAGCTACCCATAAACGCCAACCACCTGATGGTTTGCGCTCACAGTAAACGGCATCATCAAAGTCTCGGGCATCTTCACCGTCGATTGTAACTAGCGGTAAGTCACGTAAATCAACGCGACCTTGCTTTGCTTGTTCATCAACAAACTCACCTAAATGAGCAACTTGCTTTTCAACCGCTTCTGGCCAAACGTGGGGAATATCGTGATTGCGTAGTGCAACTTCAATTTCCATACCCGGTGCTAAATGCTCACCTAGTACCTCGGTTACTTTGCCCACTGCATTCATATGTCGGCTTGGATTTTGGGTAATTTGCACCTGCACCATTTGGTTGTGGCGCGCACCATTTTCACTACCCGGTAGAATCATAATATCTTGCGTTATGCGTGGGTCTTCAGCCACGACAACAGCAATACCATGCTCAACAAAATAGCGACCAACAATCGGGGCCCGTTCATTGGTCAGTACCTTAATGATACGTGCATCGCATTTACCACTTGAGCCTTTACGATTGCCTTTAGCAAGCACAATGTCACCGTGCAACACCATATTCATTTGGTGCTTTGCGATAAACCAATCTTTACTCTCACCTTCAACTTCTAAAAAGCCGAATCCGTCACGATGACCAATGACCTTGCCTTTAACAAGGCCTGATTCATCTATCAACGCGTAGCATTTAAACTTATTGAAATACAGTTGACCATCGCGCTCCATAGCACGTAAACGACGTTTAAACGCAATTTGACGCTCTGTATCATTCACTTGTAATTCATCACAAAGTTGCGTGAAGTTTGCTGGTTTGGCGCGAGATTCTAAGTGAGTAAGTATAAACTCACGGCTAGGGACGGGGTTTTCGTACTTTTCTTGTTCTCGACTGAGATTTGGATCCTGTTTTGACATTCACTATCTTGTTAGTTGGTTATGTTGTTATTTTAACCCATAACCTAACAATGAGACAGGCAAAAGCTATGAAACTTTTAAGAAATTGATTAATTCTACCAAAAATGACGCTTTGATATTCTTTGCAATAAACACTCTGTGTTAATATTTTCGGAAAATAACAACAAGCTAACAAAATTATATGGATATTAACTTAACCCACTACCTATCAACTATGGCCTATAACAGCGCCTACATTGGTCTGTTCATTGCAATCATCGCCCTTGCAAAGCTATCGTATAATTTAGCGACCCCTTATAACACCACCAGCCAGTTAACCGATAATGCCAACAGTGCTTTAGGTTTATCTATTGGCGGCTACTTAGGGGCAATTACCATTATTTATGGCTTTGTTTTAGCTGGACCTAGCCAAGGTTTGCTAAGTGATTTAATGAATGTATCACTGTACAGCGTATTAGGTATGGTGCTGCTGACTTGCTCACGTATTTTAAATGACAAATTACTGCTGCGTTTGTTCTGTAACCAAGAGCAATTAATTAACCAACAAAACGAGGCTGTAGGCCTAGTACAAGCGGCAAACTATATGGCCGCGGCACTGATTATTGGTGGCGCATTAACCGGAGAAGGCAGCTGGTTATCGGCCATTGTGTTTTACTTTTTAGGGCAACTAATGCTGATCATTTTTGCCAAAGGCTATGATCACCTCACTGCTTTTAATCTTCACGAACAGCTCGAAAAAGGCAACAAAGCCGTTGCACTTAGCTTTTCTGGCACCATGTTGGCGTTAGCTATTATCTTGTGTCATGCGCTCATTGGTGGCTTTCATACTTGGCAACAGAGCTTAAGCTTATTCTTTATTGACGCATTATTTGGCTTTTTAATTTTACCAATTGTGCGTTACCTCGTTGATAAAATTATCTTTAGCAAAATTTCGCTCGACCAAGCAATGCACGACAAAAACACCGCTGTTGCGGTTATTGAAAGCAGCATTGCAATCTGTGTAGCTGTTATCATCACTATCGCTATTTAAGCTTATTTATGGAGTAATGGATGAACATCTATAAGCTTTTTATAATTGCCACTATCACATTTGTTGTTTGCTTAGTGATACGTGCAGATCTACAAGCGCCACTTATTAGTGGCCAATATGGCAACTTTAAAGACTACGACGGACAAGACAAAGCCTACCTATTTACAGTGCCAGAAGATGGCCAAATGATGCGCTTAGAAATAAAAGGCAGACTGCCTTTAAACTCATGGAAAGCCATTGATATCGAAATTTTTGACCCTGATGGTCACTATTTATTTAGTTACTCTGATGAACTTTGGGCTGAAACCGGACACGATTCAGATGGTAAATGGACTGAGTACCGTGACTATACTCACCACGATGTTCACTTCCCTAAAAAGGGACAATATAGCGCCTACGTCAGCAGTACTTTCGGCCCAAATAAACGTGCCGAACATTTCAGCTATACATTTCGTATTATTCCAATCAAAGGTAACAGTAATTTCATGCTTCCGCTGTTATGGATTTCTGGTTTCATTGGCGGTGTAGCGCTGTTTGTAATGCTGCATCGTTTAGAGGCAAAGCGTGAAGGAACTGATATCACTTATAAGCCAATCAATAAGTTAAACCCTGAAGCTATAAAAGCAATGGAATCACGTATCTCAGTTTGGCCTATTGTCTTACTGTTTTTAGCCCCCGTGCTCTTCTTTTCTTTCTTGGCATATGGCAAAGGTGACAAAGAGCAAGATTGGCAAGTTTACTCCTATCACCACCTCACGATAAGCGTTGATAAACAATTACGTGAACAAAGTATTGGTAGTGCAGGTTTCCGTTCACGAGGCGGCCCAGGTGGTAAATAAATCAATTCGCGAAAGCCACATTTTACTGTTTAGTATTTTTGTTGCTGGCCTTTGCTCTATTATCTATGAGCTACTGATTGCAACTACCGGTGCCTACTTTTTGGGTGATAGCATCACTCAATTTTCCCTGACAATTGGCGTATATATGGCGGCAATGGGAGTTGGCTCTTATTTTTCGCGTTTTGTGCCTGATAAGCCATTGCTGGTGTATTTTATTGGTTTTGAGCTACTGCTTGCACTACTTGGCGGCTTGAGTGTGCCATTACTGTATTTCTGTTATGCGTTTGGCTTACCACTGCAAGCAATTAGTATTTTACTCACCACGTTAATAGGGGTTTTGATTGGCTTAGAAATTCCGCTTTTAAGTCGCCTAATGGAAAAACATTATGCGCTAAAAGCAAACCTCGCCAACGTGTTATCTATTGACTACTTTGGTGCACTGCTCGCGACGTTACTGTTTCCTTTTTTATTTTTACCTTGGCTTGGGGTTTTTAAAACAGCCCTAAGCTTTGGCTTAATGAATCTGAGTATTGCGCTATTATTGCTGTGGTACTTTATCGACCATATCAGCCCAAACCGTCGAAAAGTACTGAGGCTCACTCTTGTTTTAGTTAGCTCAATATTGGTGCTTTGTTTATTTGCCAGTAAACAGCTCACCCATATTTGGCAAAGCCAAATCTACGATGACCGTGTTGTACACTCAGAACAAACGCCCTACCAACAAATTGTACTGACTCGTCATAAAGATGATATTCGGCTTTATTTAAACGGTGGCTTACAGTTTTCATCGATTGATGAGTATCGCTATCACGAAGCGCTTATTCATCCAGCTATGGTGCGTCATGGCAATGCAAAGCGTATTCTCATTTTAGGCGGTGGCGATGGCTTAGCAGCGAGAGAACTTTTGAAATACCCGCAAGTAGAGTCTATTACCCTCGTCGATTTAGACCCAGCAGTCGCTAGGCTTGCGCAAACTAATCACAACCTCACAACACTTAACAAGCACTCACTCAGTGACCCTAAAGTGACTGTTATTCATCAAGATGCCTATGTCTTTATTGAGCAAAGCGAACAGCTGTTCGATATTATTTTTATTGATTTACCGGATCCAAAAGCAATCAATTTAGCACGGCTTTATAGCCAGCAGTTTTATCAACTGGTAAAAACACGAATGCTAAATAACGGTATTGTGGTAACCCAAGCTACCAGTCCATTTTTTGCGAAACAGGCATTTTGGTCTATCAACAACACGCTCAGTGCTGCAGGCTTTGCTCATACCTTGCCTTATCACTTGAATGTGCCTTCTTTTGGTGAATGGGGCTTTGTTATGGCTTGCAACTTAATGTGTAGCAACCACCAAGTATTGCCTGTTAACACCCGCTATTACCGCCCTGAAAATGACGCACGACTGTTTATTTTTACTCCAGACATTAGCGCTAGCAATGAAAAAGTATCGACACTTGATGAGCCAAATGTGCTGCACTATTACTTACAAGGTTGGAAATATTGGAACTAAACGAATGGATTAGCCCATTTGGGGAGTTTACAAAGTAAAGGATTACCGTTAAAAAGAGAGTTAATAACAACAATAATAAGGTTTGTAATGCAGGCGCACAAACAAAGCCTAATGTACTTACACATTGCAGTACTCCTATTTGGTGGTACTGCATTATTCGCCAAGCTGGTTAGCCTGAGTGCATTAGATATTACCGTTTACCGAACAGCAATTGCAGGCTGTGCGCTACTGGTCTTACTCGCATTGCAAAAGAAAGCCATCAAGCTTCACTCTCGTCGTGATTATCTCATAGCCTTATTACTTGGTGTAACTGTCGGAATTCATTGGCTCACCTACTTTGCAGGCATGCAATTGGCAGGTATTGCTGTCGGTATGATTGCCTTTTTTACTTACCCTGTTATCACGGTGTTTTTAGAGCCTTTTTTTCATGGCAGCAAACCGCAGCTCAAGGATATTTTTAGCGCCTTGGTGGTGATGCTGGGTATTTATTTACTTATTCCTGATGCCAGCTTAGGCAATGATGTAACCTTAGGAATTGCAATTGGTATATTATCAGCGTTCTTTTTTGCTTTTAGGAATATCGTTCACAAGCGTTATTTTAGTCAATATGGTGGCCCACAAACCATGCTTTATCAAACGTGGATCGCCTGCATTATGTTATGCGCCTTTGTAGAAGTGCCGCCATTACAAGTTGATACAATTAATTGGCTGTTATTAATTACTGTAGGGGTTATTTTTACAGCAGCACCGCATTCACTGTTTGCAGCAAGTTTAAAAAACTTATCAGCTTCAACCGCTGGTTTGATATCGTGTTTGCAACCTCTATACGGTACGTTTTTCGCTTTTTTGATTTTGCATGAGCAACCTTCAATTAGCACTCTTATTGGCGGCGCACTGGTGATTAGTGCCGCTTTTTATGAAACATGGTCAGTGACTCGCAGGTATAAGCAATGATGAAAGTTTTCGCTCACAGAGGTGCCAGTGGTACCTACCCAGAAAATACCCAGAGCGCCATTATCGCCGCTGTAGACTTGGCAGTAGATGGTATCGAAATTGATGTGCAAAGCTGCCTTGATGATTACATGATTATTCATGACACTTGGCTTGATCGCACAACCTCAGGTCGCGGTAAAGTAAACGCCTGCTCAAAAGAGCAAATTCAGCAATACGATGCAGGAAATGGCGAATGTGTGCCGACTTTACAGCAAGCAATCGATTGGGTTGGTGATAAAACCCTACTTAATCTAGAGCTCAAACATACTTTTTCGTTAGACAAGTTTGTTGAGCTTATTGAGTCAAATGTCAGTACTGGGAAGATTTCTAGGGATAACCTGTTAGTTTCTTCGTTCGATCATCACCAACTGATGTGGCTAAAGCAAAAACTGCCTTGGGTAAAGATTGGCGCACTCACCGCTTCTATTCCTATTAATTACAGCGAGTTTGCGCAAAAACTCCATGCCTATAGCATTCATGTAGATAAAAACTTTATAAACCATGAATTTGTTGCTGATGCAAAACAACGCGGCCTTCAAGTTTATGCTTACACGGTCGATAAAGTAGAAGATATCGAATTAATGCTAGAGTATGGCGTAGATGGTATTTTTACTAATTTTCCATGTCATACACAAATGACACTACAGTCACTGTAACTCAACAAAACTAAGCTATACTGTTGAATTATGTGACATTGAATAATAAAAAATTACGCCAAAATGAATCAACACACCACCTTAATGAGTAGCTATATGCGCATTTACAATTTTATCGAACAAACATTCTTTTACACCCTTACACGTAAGATTGTCGGTAATTTAGGTTTTGTGTTTGCGTTTCAAGCGATTACTTTGATCTGGTTATACAGCAGTCTTTCAGAACAACAAGCGAGTATGGGGCTGTTTTGGTTGATGGCGCTCATTATCGTTGCGAGTTTTATTTTTACTATTTTCTACATGCGCTTTTTGATTGTACGACCGGTGCAGGCCATGCGCGATACACTTGAGCAAATCAATCGCCATGATGCTGATTTATCTGCCAAGCTACCGCATTTTACCTACGATGAATTTCGTGATTTAAGTGAGCAGTACAATACATTTACGACTCATTTAGCAAAACTATTAGCCACCACTTATCAAAGTGCACAAGCCAGCGCCGATAGTAGCTCTAAGATGACTCACTCGATGCAGCAAACCGCCCAGATGAGCCACAAGCAAATAGAATTCAGCCAAACAATTACCGACTCAAGTAATCAAATAACATCGAGCCTTGAGAATATCTCTGCCAATACTGACAGCGTTCATCACGTTAATAATGAACACTTAAACTTTGTTAAGCACTCGGCCACTGAGCTATCGGCGCTGGTTAAAAAAGTCGCGATGATAAGCCAAATTTTGGGGAACTTCTCAGCGACAGTATCTGGCCTCAAAGAAAACAGTGAAAATATTCGCACTATTTTAAAAATGGTCGAAGAGTTTTCGGATCAAACCAATTTGCTTGCTCTCAATGCTGCAATTGAAGCAGCACGAGCTGGTGAAGCCGGCCGTGGTTTTGCTGTGGTTGCCGATGAAGTCAGATCGCTATCTGTCAAAGTGAACGACGCAACCCGCCAGATCAGTGACTTTATTAATCAAATGAATAGTCTGGTAAGCGAAACAAATAAAGAATCTGAGCAATTAATTAGCCATTCGAGTGAAGCTGAAACCGCTATTAGTAATACCTCTACAGGTTTTACTAATATGCTTGGTGAATTTGAACAAAATCAACAGCAACTGCAGCAAATTGTTAGCGCAGTGCACTTATTAGAGCAAACCCAAACCCACACTCATCAAACGGTTGAGCAAATAGTTGCTTTAGGCGAGCAAGCGAAACAACAAATTGATGAATCACTCGCGGATTGCCAACAGTCGCACAAACTAAGCCAACAAACCCAAGAGCAATTAAAACGCTTTGTGTAAAAATTGACTTAATTCATTTAGTTACAGTACTGTATAAGAAAACATAAAAAGGGAATTTAAATGAAAAATGTTTTCTTTGCAGTGCTCACGCTATGCACGCTTTTTATTACTTATAAAGTTGTTAACCTGCTTGAGGATAACACTATACAAAGTGTTTCGGCTGTAGTAACAGCAGAAGAAACCACAACCCTTGCTACTGAATCATCAACAGTTCAAGCAAAAATAAACCCGCATTCAACACAAGAGACAGACTCACTAAGTTCTAACGATGCTTTTGCCAACACAGAAACCTCTATCAATGCACTAAGCTCATTTGATGAACTCGTAACAGACAAAGAAAGCGGTCAAAAAGTGTTTAATACACAGCCATTAAATGAAATGGGATTTGCACAAATTCAAGATTATGTTGCTGAATTAGCAAATGGCTTAACTGATGCCAACAAAGCGCAAATTAGAGAGTTGGTTTACGATGAAGCAATGAAATATCAGGAACAGCACGCAAACATTAATGTTTATGATATGCAGTGTTCAAATCAACTATGCGGCATTATCCTGCAAAGTAATAATACAGATGCCATTAGTCAGAGCCTAGATGATTTGATCAGCAACAACACTTTGAGACAAAACAGTAAAGGTGGATTATCGCGTGCTTTTACTGAAAACGACGTCGAGTACGGATTACTAATCGCTGTTATTACTGACGATAGAATTACCCTGCAATAAGTGATTATTGTTCAGGGCCTACCTCAAACTATGTTAAAGTAGCCGCTTCTTGGCTACTTTTTTATTGACCGTGACAACACCTGCTATTGATTATGAACAACTCGCACTGCAAATAAAGCAATGGGGTAAAGACCTTGGCTTTGCAGAAGTCGGGATCACTGATATTGACCTAACTAAGCACGAAGCTCAGCTACAACGCTGGTTAGATTTAGGCTATCACGGTGAGATGGAATACATGGCAGCCCATGGTATGAAGCGAGCGCGCCCTGCAGAGCTGGTCCCTGGCACGCAGCGAGTCATCTCAGTAAAAATGAACTACCTGCCGCCTGATGCGAGTTTTGCTAAAAACCTTAAACAAACCGACAAAGCGTACATCAGTCGCTATGCATTAGGTCGTGATTATCACAAGTTAATTCGTAACCGTTTGAAAAAGTTAGGCCAGCAAATAGAGCAGCAAGTTGGCCAGCTCGGTTTTCGTCCTTTTGTTGACTCTGCCCCTGTACTTGAAAGGCAACTGGCCGAAAAAGCAGGCTTAGGTTGGCGTGGAAAACATAGTTTATTAATCAATAAAGAAGCGGGATCTTGGTTTTTTTTAGGTGAGCTGTTTGTTGATATACCGCTGCCTATTGATGAAGAAAATAGTTTTGAAGGTTGCGGTAAATGTGTTGCCTGTATGACACTGTGCCCAACTGGTGCAATTGTCGAGCCTTATGTAGTTGATGCCCGTAAATGTATCTCTTATCTTACTATTGAGTTGCAAGGCGCTATTCCAGAAGAGTATCGCCCACTATTAGGTAATCGCGTCTATGGCTGTGATGACTGCCAGTTAGTGTGCCCATGGAATCGCTATGGTCAGCTCACCGATGAAGCTGACTTTCACCCAAGAAAGCAGCTTAAAGATCAAGACTTACTGACTTTATTTGCATGGGATGAAGCAACCTTTCTTAAAAATACCGAAGGCAGCCCTATTCGCCGGATTGGCCACGAGCGTTGGTTAAGAAATCTGGCAGTAGGACTGGGTAACGCTGATTACCACGAGCAAATAATCGAGGCTTTAGAGCAAAGATTAACAACAGCCACGCCTTTAGTCGCAGAGCATATCGAGTGGGCACTTGCTCAACAAAAAAATAAGCGCCAGTTAAAGCTTCGTAAAACTGCGCGCTTAATTCGTATTGTTGAAAAAGGTCTGCCAAGAGATGCTTGATAGCTAGCTTTACTCTATCGTTTTAATAATTGCGATAGGTCATTCTCAATCTCTTTAAAAGCCACTTTTACGCCTTTAACCGACTCTTCACGGGCCACTGAGTTTTGAATGGTTTCGTCGACCTTTTGGTAGATAAACACCTCTTGGTCTTCATCTAAGCCCATGGTCGGTATACGTTGCTCTAAATCTTCTTGAAGCTGCTTAAAAATCGCTTCGTTATTGATACGGTTCTCGTTTAAAAGCTCAATCAAGCCAGTAAATTTACTATGCACCTTACTCACGGCATCATTCAATTGTTGTTGCTGCTCAAGGAGCTCTTTTTTTGTAATAATCGCTTTAAGCTGCTGCTCAGTAACACTCACTAAAAAGCAAATATGATCTCGAATTCGACCGTGTTTATCTGGATCTTGCTCCGGCATGTTCAAGATAAGCAAACTAATCATTTCATAGTTAACTAAAATCCGATTTGAGAACTCATGCAAACGCCCTTTACTTTTCAGCATTTCAAACAGCTCGATCACAATTGGCGAACACACACCCGACACCGAAAAATGTAATATTTCATTATGTAACCGAAACTCAACGTTACTTTGCAACTCAAATGCGCTTAGGCAATTTAAAAAGGCTCTACCGAGTTCTTGTTCATTATCAATCGAGCCTATATGCTCTATATAGTTAACAATTTGACCCATTTCGCTGCTATTTGCCATGGCATTAAATGCAGTTGAAGTCGCATCTTCAACTTGCTGTTCTAGCGATTCTTTTTCAATCAGCACTTGATTTAAATGCTGTAGCTTAAGCTTGAGCTCATTATGGCTAAATGGCTTCACAATGTAGTCTTCTGCTCCGACGGAGTAGCCTTCCATGCGCTCCTCAACAGTGCCTCTGGCTGAGACAAACATCACAATAATTTTTTGCGTATTGGGGTTTTCTTTCAGCTTACGGCATACGTCATAACCACTCATTTGTGGCATACTCACATCAAGTAAAATCACTTGTGGGTCGAACTTCTCTACGACTTCTAAACATTCAGGGCCGCTATTAACCATTTTCAACTCAAATTCAAGATCCTCTAAGATCTCTTCAATTATCTCTAAATTAAATGGTTCATCATCTACCGCTAAAATACGTTTCAAGGCCATAATTATCTCTTCCCTTTTATTAATTGATCGATATAGATTGCTGCTCGTTTGCCAAGTGTTGCGGCAAGTCTATTTCTAAGGGTAACCGCACCAAAATAGTGGCGCCCCCGTACTCATTGTTACTTGCCGAAATAGTGCCTTGATGTAAGGCTACAAATTCACGACAAATAGCTAATCCAAGCCCGGTGCCTCCCGCACCACTGTTGGTTTTACTGCTTTGCTCAAACTTAGCAAAAATCTTTTCGAGCTCTTGTTCAGGAATACCTATTCCTCGGTCAATAACAGCGATTTCGGCCATCTGCTCATTGACCGCTAAACTAATATCAATTTCACTATTGGGTTCACTAAATTTCAGTGCATTACCTATCAAGTTACGCATAATTTGGTTCACTTGTTCTTCGTCGCAATCAAGCACAATACCTTGTTCAAAACCTATCGGCCGAATTGCTATATTTCTTTCAAGGGCTGTGCCTGACACATCATCAATACTAGTTTTTATAATATTGCTTAAGTTATGCTTTTGCGGATTGAACGGGAATTTCCCGACATCAAGTTTCGATAGATCGAGCAAGTTATTTAGAAGCGACAATAATCGTTCACCACTTTGCTCAATTCTCGATAGGTATTTGTTTAACTTGTCTTTACTTAAATCGTCGTTGGCAACCTTATCAAGCCCAAACCGAGCAAAGCTTAAAATAGAATGCATGGGGGTTCTGAGCTCATGAGACATATTAGCCAAAAACTCAGATTTACTATGGCTTGCTGCTTCAGCAACATTTTTAGCATGCTCTAGCTGTGCGGTACGTGCTTTAACCTCTTCTTCAAGTAAGTCTTTAGCTTCAACGAGTAAATCTTCTTTCTCTTTAAGGTGCGTTACATTTTTAAAGATCACCGCTAATGCTATTTCACCATGATGATCAATTTCGTTAAACGAGCCAACTAAAGGCACCTCGCTGCCGTTTTTCTTGAGTAGTCGCAAGTCACAACTAAACTGACGGTTCTTATTTAAAGTCGCGATCTTATCTTTAATTCGCTCAGTTGAAGCAACATCAAAAAACTCAAATACCGAGCAATTCTCAAACTCTTTTAACGGTTTTTCAAAAAGCTGCTCACAGGCGTCGTTAGTTTCTATAACCTTACCACCGCGTTCAAATAAAATAATGGCATCTGGGGTATGTTTAAAAATGACCCGGAGTAAACTGTCTTTTTCAATGAGTGCATCAACGGTATTTTGCAAACGCTCAACTAATTCAGTGTTGTGGCGTCTTAATAATTCGGTTTGCCAAAGTTTATGTACTGATTGCAATAAACTATTATCATCAACCGGCTTAATAAGAACATCTTCCACCCCTTGGCGAATAGCCGCTACCATTGAGACTTGGTCAGGCTTTGAGGTATAAAGCAAGCAACGACTATTTGGCTGATGTGTTTTGAGCTTATTAAAGAGCTCAAGGCCTGTACCATTAGGAAAAGTAAAATCGCTGATGAGTAAATCAATATTGTGCTCTTTAAAAACATCCAGAGCTGATGCTGTGTTATCTGCGGTGTAAGTTTTAATATGTGCCCCTTTTAGATTTAGGGCAACTTGAGCCAAACGTTCTGCGCTATGGTCAACAAGAAGTACTGTAGGAAGTTGAAGAATATTGTTACTTTCTAACTCAAGCACCCCCTCTAATAAAGAGCTAATTTCTTTATTTGCAAAAAAGGGGTAAATCACCACAGCATTAGGTAACAAGCGATTTACTTCACTAAAATGTTCAAGTAAATCACTACGCTGCGCTTTAGGCGCTAACAGCAAGAAGTGCTCTTGTGAGAATACCCCCATTAGCGTTTTAATAACTGTGGTTGGCACACCATGAGACGCAGCCACAAGATCAAAGTCTTGCTCTAAAACAGCATCATCGACCATTGCAAAATGTAATAGCTCAACCCTACAACCAATGAGCTCAAGTAGAACCTTGACCCGCATTGCTAAAACACTATTGCTATCAACAATTAAAATTCTTCGCACAGTAGACTAGACTCGCTTAATAATAAATACCTATTTTAGCGTAGCCTAAAATCGCAATGGGTCACAATTTGTACCGCATTTTTTATTAGCTTTTAACGAATTAACTGTCTAAACGCTTACCTAAAATTGTCAGACTGTATGCTTTATTATCCATAATCGCAATCTCAGGAAGTTCTCCCCAGACCTTGTAATTAAAACGATTAAACAGATTTATGCTTGGTAGATTATGACTAAAAATAAAGGCCAACAAAACCTTAATGCCGAGCGTTTTTGCATGGTGTTCTGAAAATGTAAGCAATTGTTTTCCAAGCCCCTGCCCTTGAGCTTGTTGTGTGATATAAATGCTAATTTCAACAGTACCATCATAGGCTGGGCGGCCATAAAAAGACTTATAGCTTAACCAAGCGAGCACTTTACCTTGTTGTTCAAAAACAAAGATCGGTCTTTTTTCTGTGTGACTTTCAAACCAAGCTTGTTTGTCTGCAACCGATACCTCTTCTGTATCTGCGGTTACCATACGCCCAGGAATGGTCTCGTTATAAATAGCGACTATGTCAGTTAAATCGTTTTGTGTTGCTTTTCGAATCGTCATAAATAGCTGAAATTAAATGATCACTTTGCCGCATATTAGCGTATATTCAACACAAATAACTAGCGGGAAATAACTATGTATAAATATGCCTTGTTACTTGCAGCAGGCCTGATAACAACAAACCTTGCAGCACAAACCACTGAAGCCGCAGAAGCGCCTAAAGCAAGCAGCCAATGTGACGATTTCACCAATGTTACGATGAGGAAATTGCGTTCGAAAGAGTCTATTAATTTTTGCGAATTCAAAAACAAACCACTTTTAATCGTCAATACCGCAAGTAATTGTGGCTTTACAGGTCAATTTGAAGGCTTAGAAGCTCTCCATAAGGAATACAAAGACCAGGGCTTAGTTGTATTGGGTTTTCCATCTGATGACTTTTTCCAAGAAGAAGACGATGAAAAAGACACTGCAAAAGTATGTTTCATCAATTATGGGGTGACTTTTAATATGTTGGCTACCAGTGCCGTTCGCGGAAGTGATGCAAACCCCATATTCAAACATTTAAACGAAGTTACAAGCTCACCTAACTGGAACTTTTACAAATACTTAGTGTCTGCAGATCGTAAGACAGTGCAGCGCTTTAACAGTAAAACCAAGCCACAATCGCAGACTTTACGCGATGCAATTGAAGCTGAGCTGACTGCAAAATAAATTTAATTTTTCGTTCGGTAAATATTGAACTAAACTAGTAATTTAATACTAAAACACACATTAGGAGATGTTATGGCAGTAGCCAGTGCAAGACACATTCTCGTAGACAGTGAAGCTCACTGTTTAGATTTAAAACAGCAAATTGAGCAAGGAGCTGACTTTGCAGAACTTGCTCGTGCTCATTCTAATTGCCCATCAGGTCAAGATGGCGGTGCATTAGGTGAGTTTGGCCCTGGCATGATGGTTCCTGAATTCGACAAAGTCGTATTCTCTGCACCAATTAACCAAGTACAAGGTCCAGTGCAAACCCAGTTTGGTTATCACCTTCTCGAAGTAACAAGCCGTACTGACTAATTTACAAATTGATTTCAAAAAGCCGCTTCACAGCGGCTTTTTTTTGCAAAGGATACCATCATGCAATTACTAGGCTCGACCACATCACCTTTTGTGCGCCGTATTCGAATTTGGGCGGCACTTAATAACCTACCTATTGATTTTATTAATTTGGATATTTTCTCTGAGCAAGACAGACAAACCATGATTGCCCACAACCCTGCCAGAAAAATTCCTGTATTAATCGACCATGATTTTACCTTATGTGATTCCAACTCAATTATTCGCTACTTGCTCGAGAAAGCTGATCAGCCGTTACTTAGCTGGCAGCAAGAGAACTATTTAACCATTATCAATGCCTGCAATGATTCACTGGTAGAAATTTTACTTTGTCAGCGTTCAGGGTTTGATACCAACAGCGACAAACTATTTTTTAATTTACAGAATGAACGAATTGTTGAAACATTAGCCTATTTAAATAGTCATTTATCAGAGCCAGTATTTAAAAGCTGTGAATACCTCAACATCAGTTTATACTGCTTGCTAGATTGGATCCGCTTCCGTGAATTAACTGATTTTAGCCAACTAAAAAACTTAGTTGATTTTTATCATAAATTCGCCGATAAAGCGGCGGTACAACAAACAGATCCACGAATATAAAGATAAGGGTTACGCAAATGAGCGATATCGAAATTGAATCAGAATTAGTTAGCTTTGTAGAAAAAGTTCGTTTGAACGAATCTATGTGGGCACTGGGTGCCGAAGATGGTGGTTTTGTTGTCTGTGAATCAAACCAATTTAGCGACACTGACGTGCTACTACTTTGGGGCACTGAAGATGCTGCAAAAGCACAATGTAAAGATGAATGGCAAGACTACACACCTGTTGAAATAGGCTTAGATGAGTTTCTTGATGAATGGGTTGAAGACCTAAACGAAGATGATGCACTTGTGGGTTTAAACTGGAACGATGATCAAGTTTGCGTTGAAATCGAACCGGTTGGTCTAGCTAAAGCGCTTTGTGATTAATACCAATCCTTAGGCTTACAACGACACGGCCGTATTTGTGGCAGTGTCGTTAAGCTGGATTATCAGGTATACTCTTCGACACATCTTTATTATCAAGGTATTAGGTTGAAGTCCCATCTTGGCCGTAGGCCCTTTTCGGCTATGGAATTACATACCCTATATAATGGTTACATTTACGGTGATCAGCGTTTGGTGCGTGAACAAGCTAAGCACTGGCACTTTTGGCTTCCTTTATTTGCCTACTACACCGGTGCATACAGTGATGAAATTGGCCATTTAACCCTTGATAATATTGTCACCCTAGATGGTGTCCGCTGCTTTGATTTTCATACTCATGGCAAGATAAAGCCCCGCTATGTGCCTATCCACAATGCATTACTCGATGCAGGACTTAACCAATACTTAAGCTATTTAAGCGAACAAAACCAGCAACGGCTGATGTTTGATTTACCTGCTAAATCAGGTCGCTATAGCGAAAAAGTGCGTATTTGGTTTTCTGGTGAAGGTGAACGCGCTGGTTATTTACAAAAATGCGCTATTCCCAGTGTTGATCAACAAGGTATGAAAACTGCGATTAGTAGCTTACGACTTAACTTTGAACAACAAGTTCGCATTCACGCACTGCAAGCCAACTGTAAAGACGCCTTTAACTACTTACTTGGTTTTAAAGATTACAATGAGCAACGCTTTACTGATATGCAGTTATTAAATACCGTGCTACAAAATGTGCGACAAATAAACCCACAACTGCATTGGCAACGTTTCATCGACCGCCATAATTAGCTGACAAACTTTGTTACTAACTATTTATTACTGTTCAAATTAAAACCTGATAGCATGGTGATTCGCCCCTCATAGCAGGTGCCTTTCTAACAACAAAAAATCAGGGATACTTATGTTCTTAAAAAGCCTATTAACGGTGAGTGTTGCACTTGCTGTTAGCTCTGCCCATGCCAATGAATATGTTATCGAAAAGCTTGCCAAGCCTAGTTCACAACAAGTAGCACTTACGCTTGATCCTGCAAAGGACAATTTTTCTGGTCATACCGAAATTGCCCTAGAAGTTCTAAAAGCGACAAATTATATCGAATTAAACGGTATTGATTATGCCGTTAGCATGGCAAAAATTTTAGGTGCAGAAAACTGTGACCTAAGCGCTGAAATGCTAAAAACAGGTAAAGTTAAATTTTCTTGTGATGAAAAAATTCAACCTGGTAAATACACATTAAAAGTTGATTTTACAGCACCTTACAACCGTCAAAGTGTTGGTTTATATAAAACTCTAGATCAAGGTACGCCTTATCTTTTCACACAATTTGAAATGAGTGATGCTCGTCGCGCATTCCCTGTTTTTGATGAGCCAAGTTATAAAATTCCATTTCAGCTAACAATCACTGCGCCAACATCACAAAAAGTGTATGCCAATACACCGGTATTAAAAACCAAAGTTGATGGCGATATGACAACTCACTTTTTCGACAAAACACCACCGATTCCTTCTTACTTAGTAGCAATGGCTGTCGGCCCATTTGAAGAGCTCGAAATTAAAGGCATGCCAATTCCTGGCCGCGTTCTGACTCCACAAGGTAAAATTCATCTTGCTGACTACGCAAAAGAAAATATGCCTCGAGTGTTAAAAGCACTGGAAGATTATTTTGGCATTCCTTACGTTTACAAAAAACTAGACTCAGTGGCAGTGCCAGAATTCCCATTTGGCGCGATGGAAAATGCTGGTCTAGTTACTTACCGTGAAGACATTTTACTGGTAGATCTAGCAACAGCAACGCGCAGTAAAAAAGAGCGTAATGTATCAATCATTGCCCATGAATTAGCGCACCAATGGTACGGTAACCTAGTTACCATGAAATGGTGGAATGACTTATGGTTAAACGAAGCGTTCGCAAGCTGGATGGCAGCGAAGATCACTGCGCAAATCAACCCAGAGTTTGAATCACACTTAGACTTACCACAAAATTATGTAATGGCATTAGACGCGCGTTTAAGTACTAAGCCTATTCGTAAGCCCATCAAAACCGAAGCAGATATCATGGATGGCTTAGGCCTTGCTTACAGTAAAGGCAGCGCGGTGTTATCTATGGTTGAAAACTGGATAGGCGAAGAGGCATTCCAACAGGGTATTCGTGCTTATTTGAAGAAATTCTCTTATAAAAATGCAGAAGCAGCCGATCTTTGGCAAGCATTAGGCGAAGCGTCTAATAAAGATGTAGCAAGTGTTCTGAAATCGTTTATCGAACAATCATCTTTCCCTCTTATTAAAGTAACGCAAGATGGTAAGAAAATTAATATCAGCCAAAGCCGCTTTGTAAATGCTGGCGTTGATGCACCTGCACAGCTTTGGAATGTTCCGGTTTCTATTAAGTATGGTGCGGGCGACAAAGTTAAAACCGCAAGTGTACTGCTGAATAAAGAAACACAGCAACTGACTCTCGACTTTGAACCTGAGTGGATTTACCCAGATCAAGGGGCTATGGGTTATTACCGTTGGGTGTTAAATGACGCACAGTTTAATGCTCTATTAGATAACGCTGCTGACAAGCTAACGGTTCGTGAACGCTTAGCCCTGCTTTCTGCGGTTGATTCATTACTTGATGCGGGTGTTATCTCTGCGGCTCATTTAATGCAAACCTTAGAAGCCTTTGTCAGTGATGCTCACCCATTAGTAGCAAATACAGCATTAGGTTATCTTGCTGCTCAAAAACGCGTATTCGAAGACGACAGCAACCGTGACCTATGGCCTAAGTTTATTCGTAACAGCATCGCACCTGCGGCGAAGCAGTATGGCTTAACAGCAAAAGTAGGTGAAGACGCTGCGGTATCGCAATTACGTGCGCAAGTTATTGCCCGTTTAGGTTTTGATGGCCAAGATCAAAAAGTCATTGATACCGCAAAAGCACAAGCGGCGTTGTACTTAAGCAACCCTGAAAATGTTGACCCATATTTAGCATCAACTTACTTAAACCTTGCGGCTTACCATGGTGATGCCAAGTTACTTGAAAAGTACAAGCAAACCTTTAAAACCACCAAAGATCCTCAAGTTCGTACTAAAATGCTGGCAGCGATGGGTTACTTTGGTAAACCTGAGTTACAAAAAGCGGTTCTAGAGTACAGCTTAACAGATAACGTAACAGCCTCTGATATGCGTACGTTATTAGGTGGTTTGGGTTATGGTAAAGAGCGTGAAGCACTGTTTATTGAATGGATTTACAACAATTACGATGCTATCACTAAGAACTTACCTCCGTTCTTCGTACCAAACTTGCCATTCTTCACAACCGCAAGCTGTGATGCGCAAAGCCTAGAGAAAACTAAAACCTTCTTCAACGATAAAATCACTGAAGTACCAGGTTATGCTCGCTCTCTTAGTAAGCTTGAAGAAAGCGTCAATGATTGTATTGCACTAAAAAACCGTGAGCTAAACTCGGTGAATAGCTTCCTTAAACGCTAATTAAAGCAAATACGAAAAGGGCCACAATGTGGCCCTTTTTTATTGCGCTAAAATAGCAGTTAACTTAGTTATAAATTGCTCAGCCGCTTCAGGTGAGGTGACTTTAAATGCAATACCATAATGAATGGGCTGTGCACTTTTATAAATGCGCGTTGGAAAACGGGTCATTTCACTACTGTGAAAGTAGTCTTTGATACGCGTAATGCCCTCTATTGACTCGAAATCAGCACTGAATACTTCAAAAATAGGTCTAATAACGATTTTTGCTTGGCCACTTTGCTCATGAACATAAAATGCCTCTTTTGAGCTAGCTGGCATAAATTCGTTAATATTCTTAATCTTAAAATTACTGCGGCAGCCCGCTTTTACCAGCTGTACACTCACTTGCTCGGCAGAAAAAGACAAAGGCGTTCCTTACATATAACGTGGATAGTTTAGCCACAGTACAGCAATCAGGCTGAAACCGTTACTCATTTATTACATACAAATGCCAGCTTGCTCTGTTTGTAATTTAAACGCGAGATTGAACCTTCACAAAAGCGTCTTAAATCGAGCCACTGTGATACTACTTCAGGCTCTGTCAAACTGCGCTTATGAACTCGGTTATTAACCGCATAGGCTACAGTGTCTTTGTCAATTAAAGCAAAGTCTTGCACCGACTCCGGTAATCTAAATAAATCATTAACTTCCTCAGTTTGCGGCGCAAAGCGTGCAACCCAATGCTGGTTGTTTTTGTTATAACTAAACAAATAACTGTTTGTGTGTTCATCAAAAATTAAAGTACGGCCAATATCACCGGCAATGACACGCGGTTTAGCAGCTGCAACACGAGTGTATTGCAACGTATGCGGCTCACCTAAGATGAACATGATCAGGTCTTCATCAGCGCCCCAAGCGTGGTAGCCAACCGGCTCAATCCATTCAAAAACTCGGCTAGCAACAGATTCTTCTGCTAATGGATACTGCCATAACTTTTGCTTGCCATCTGCTTCGACCACGATTGCCGACAAGGCTTGCTGATTTGGCATCAGCGTAGGCGAGTATTCACTGACAGGCGTGTTGGTGATATTCACGCTGCTCTTAGATGTAAAGTTATAAAACGCAATATCGGTTTGTGACTGGCCATTTTCGTCAACAACCTCATGGGTATAGTAAAGCCCTGTATCAACTAAAAATGGTTGATTATTATAAGCTTTATCATCTGTTACTCGCGACACCTGCATACCATATGGGGTGTCTAACTCGGCAAGTAATATTTCGCTTTTAGGCATCGCTGCATGTAAGTGACTGGTAAAAAATGTCCCTGCTGCGACGAAAAGTAAAGACGAAATCAATTTCATGTTGTTCTCTCGTTTTAATTTTTATCAGCCCATGATAGCGTTAATTAATCCGCCAGTCACTTGACCTTACCATGCTCGACCTTTATAACTAGGACGTGTTCGTTTTTTATCAGTTTCTACTGATTGATTTTATGCACGATAATACCAATCGAGCTAAGTAACTGACCATTTAACACGCTAGAATGGTTAACAATTTAAGCCGACTGGTATCAACAATAACGAGAATAATTATGTCAGCTAAACACCCAATCATCGCTATTACCGGTTCATCTGGGGCGGGGACTACCACAACCACCAATGCTATTAAGCACATTTTTAGAAGCTTAAGCATTGATGCAGCCTTCATCGAAGGCGATAGCTTTCATCGTTATACGCGTCCAGAGATGGATAAAAAAGTCCGTGAAGCACAACAAGAAGGCAAGCATATTAGCTATTTTGGCCGAGAAGCTAACGATTTTGGCGCCCTTGAGGAGCTTTTTTACCAATATGGCGAAACCGGGCAAGGTAAAATCAGACGCTACTTACATACCTTTGACGAAGCGGTTCCTTATAACCAACTACCGGGCACCTTTACCCCTTGGCAAGATTTAGAATCAAATACAGATATCTTATTCTATGAAGGTTTACATGGTGGTGCTGTCGATGAGAATCATGATGTTGCTAAGCATGTTGATTTATTGATTGGCATGGTGCCTATTATTAACCTTGAGTGGATCCAAAAGCTCATTCGCGACACCTCTGAACGAGGCCACTCTCGTGAAGCGGTAATGGGCTCTATTGTGCGTTCAATGGACGACTACATAAACCATATTACTCCGCAGTTTTCGCGTACTCATATTAACTTCCAGCGAGTGCCTACCGTTGATACCTCAAACCCATTCAGCGCAAAAGATATTCCTTCTTTAGATGAAAGCTTTGTTGTTATCCGCTTTCGCGGCATAGATGACGTGGATTTTCCCTACTACTTGAGCATGATTGAAGGCAGTTTTATGTCTCGTATTAATACGCTTGTGGTGCCTGGAGGCAAAATGGGCTTAGCAATGGAGCTCGTTTTAACGCCGTTAATTAAAGATATTATTTTGAAAAAGCGCGCACTTGAAAATTTAGCCCCGGTTGACTTGCCGATTTAACTCACTCGGGTACACTGCTGACTCTGTCGAAAATAATGGAGTCGTCGGCTTGAAACAAACATTACGTGTTATTGTCGGTTCAAAGAACCCTGTTAAAATTAACGCAGCTAAACATGTCTTTAGTCTTTACTTCCCAAACCATACGATTGAATGCCTAGGCGAACATGCGCCTTCTGGTGTTCCAGATCAGCCGCTAGGCGAAGACGAAACCCGTATTGGCGCTGAAAATCGTGTTAAATATTGCCAAAACCACTTTGATGCCGACTTTTATGCAGCAATGGAAGGTGGCGCAGAACAATTTAGTTATGGCGCAGCAACCTTTGCCTTTGTAGTGATTGCAAACAAGCAGCAATTTAGCGTTGGTCGAAGTAGTAACCTTCCTTTACCGCAACCTTTTTACAATGCCTTGCTGGCTGGCAAAGAGCTAGGTGATGTCATGGATGATGCATTCAATACCGTTAATATTAAACAACAAGGTGGCGCTATTGGCTTACTAACCAATCACCTTGCTACGCGTGAAAGCACTTATGTACAAGCGCTGACACTGGCAATGGCGCCATTTTTACACCCTACTCTATTCAATCAGTAATTAGGATAACCATGAAGTATAGCCACGTATTATTCGATGCCGATGAAACGCTATTTAGCTTTAATGCATTTGAAGGTTTAAAAGTGATGTTCGCTAATTACGGCGTAGAATTTACTGATTCAGATTATCATCATTACCAAGCAACCAATAAGCCGCTTTGGGTTGCTTATCAAAAGCACGAAATTACTGCTAGTGAGCTGCAGATAACTCGCTTTACAGAATGGGCGAATAAACTCGATGTGCCAGCAAAAGCACTTAACGATGGCTTCTTAGACGCTATGGCTTCTATTTGTGTGCCACTACCCGGTGCCGTTGAATTACTAACAAAATTAAAACCACACGCCAAGCTAGGCATCATTACCAATGGGTTTGCTAAGTTACAACAAAAACGCCTAGAGCACACTGGTCTACAGGATATGTTCGATTGGCTTGTTATTTCAGAATTAGTCGGTAAAGCAAAGCCTGCCCCAGAAATTTTTCAACATACATTTCAACTCATGGGTAATCCGCCAAAAGAGCAGATTTTAATGGTTGGTGATACCGCCGCCAGCGATATTTTAGGCGGACACAATGTCGGTATCGACACTTGCTGGTTGCAACATCCTGGGGTTGAGTTACCAGAAGATATTAAACCAACCTATCAAATCAATCAGTTGGTCGAGCTTGAAGCGATTCTTGGCTTATAGTTCTAGATAAATGATTGGCAAAAAAAATGACGCTTAAAGCGTCATTTTTTATAACTGTAATATGCTTGCGATTAAGCTGTCGCTACTTCTAGGCCTGGTGCTGGCATCGTTACTGGGGTATCGAATGTTGCCCATTCCCATGCTGACTCAGTCGCCATAATTTTACGAAGTAGTTTATTGTTTAAATCATGGCCTGATTTATAAGCCGTGATTTTACCTAGAATGTTGTGGCCAGTCATAAACATATCGCCCACACAGTCTAAGATCTTGTGTTTCACAAACTCATCGCTATAACGTAAGCCGTTTGGATTTAGTACTTTAAACTCATCCAATACAACTGCGTTATCCATGCTACCACCTAATGCTAGGTTGTTAGCGTGCATATACTCGATATCTTTCATAAAGCCGAAAGTACGTGCGCGGCTGATTTCTTCAGTGAAGCTTTGTGCCGTGATATCTAAACCGATACGTTGGCGGCTTTCATTGATTGCTGGGTGATCAAACGCAATTTCAAAATCGATGTGGAAACCATCGTATGGTTCGATCTCAGCCCATTTATCGCCTTCTTCAATACGTACTTTTTCTTTAATACGAATAAAGCGCTTAGCTGCATTTACTTCTTTAATGCCGCCTTTTTGTAACAAATAGATGAATGGTAATGCACTACCATCCATGATTGGTACTTCTGAGCTGTCTAATTCAACAATTAGATTATCAATACCCATTGCCGCTACCGCCGCAATAAGGTGCTCAGTCGTAGATAAACGAACGCCATCTTTGTTTGTTAAACAGGTACACAATTGCGTATCACCAACGGCTTCTGGTGTTGTTTCAAAATCAACAACCGGATCAAGGTCTACGCGACGAAATACTATCCCAGTATTTGCGCTCGCAGGTCGGAGAGTAATAGTGACCTTCTCACCTTTATGAAGTCCAATTCCTATGGCTTTGACTACTTCTGCAATCGTACGCTGTTTAATCATAGGTTCGCTCACTTATAGTTACAGTTAGACGGCGAATTGTATCATAAATACATCCAGCTGCCAATTTGTTTATTTATCGAACAAAATAACCAGTAAAAGTCTATTTAGTCAGCTTGCTTTCTAAGAAAAGCAGGGATATCGAAATAATCTCCCCCTTCTGACTTATCAGATTTTTTGCTGCTCTCAGTGCTGCTAGATACTGAGCTGCTCGTTGTACTTTGTTGTACTGGCTCTTGCTTTTCAGACGCAGATGACATGCTTACATCATCGCTGCTACCTTGACTTGCAAAGCTTGGTACATACATGCTGCTCGTTGTTTGGTTCATTGAGCTTTGTACATCAGAACCTGATGCTTTCTTAAAGCCATTATCAACAATACCAAACTGTGGACGACGGTCGCCGCCTAAACCTGTTGCAACAACCGTTACACGTAACTCGTCGCTCATTTCAGGGTCAATTACCGCACCTACAACCACTGTTGCGTTTTCTGACGCAAGTGCTTTAACGTGGTTACCAACAATTTCAAATTCTTCAATCGCAATATCCATACCTGCGGTGATATTAACTAGGATACCTTTAGCACCTGTTAAATCAACATCTTCAAGTAGTGGGCTTGAGATAGCTGCTTCTGCAGCTTCTTGAGCACGGTCAGGACCAGACGCAGATGCTGTACCCATCATCGCAGTCCCCATCGCTGACATAACAGTACGTACGTCTGCGAAATCCACGTTGATTAGACCAGAACGTGTAATTAGCTCTGCAATACCTTGTACCGCACCAAATAACACATCATTCGCTTTTGCGAAGGCATCTAATAGTGTAGTGCCTTTGCCTAAAACTTTAAGCAATTTGTTGTTAGGAATTGTAATAAGTGAGTCTACAGTTTCTGACAATTCATTAATGCCTTGTTCAGCAGCTGCAGCACGCTTTTTACCTTCGAAGTCAAATGGGCGCGTTACAACTGCAACCGTTAGAATACCTAACTCTTTAGCAATTTTAGCAACCACTGGCGCAGCACCTGTACCGGTACCACCACCCATACCTGCAGCGATGAACACCATGTCAGCGCCTTCAAGGCTAGCACGGATAGTTTCAGCGTCTTCTTCAGCTGAATTACGGCCCACTTCTGGGTTAGCGCCCGCACCCAAACCAGAGGTGATTTGCGTACCTAGTTGTACAGTTACATCAGCTGATGAATTACGTAATGCTTGTGCATCCGTATTCGCAGCAATGAAACGTACACCTTCAATTTGTTGTTTTACCATGTGCTCAACAGCGTTACCGCCGCCACCGCCCACGCCAATTACTTTAATGACAGCTTCTTCGCTGTGCTGTTCCATCATATCAAACATGTTTACTCTCCGACTTGAGTTTTAAAACTCACCTTGGAACCATTTAGTAATACGGTTCCACCAATTATTATCACCTTCAGCTTTCGATTTTTGTGCATTCATCGATTGCATAGTACGGCCGTATTGTAACAAACCAACCGCGGTCGCGTACGAAGGATCATCTACATAATCTGTCAAACCAACCATCCCGATCGGCTTGCCAATTCTGACTGGCATTTGGAAAATGTCTTCTGCCACTTCCATTGCCCCAGTCATTTTTGCTGTTCCGCCAGTAATGACGAGACCTGCAGCAATTTGGTCTTCAAAACCTGAGCGACGTATTTCTTCCATAGCCAGCTCAAATAACTCTCTAAAACGTGGCTCAACAACCTCAGATAAGGTATGGCGCGACATAATACGCGCAGGTCTGCCACCTACACTCGGTACTTCAATCGTATCTTCGTTGCTTGCCATTTGGCTACTTGCACACGCATATTGTACTTTGAGTGACTCAGCATGTGATATAGGAGTTCTAAATATTTTTGCAATATCACCAGTCACTTGGTTACCAGCTACCGGAATAACGGCTGAGTGGCGAAGCGCACCATTAATATAAATAGTGATATCCATCGTACCACCACCAATATCTAGAACAGCTACACCGAGCTCTTTTTCATCGTCGGTTAATACTGAATAACATGATGCCAATGCCGTGAAGATCAACTGATCAACTTCAAGCCCACAACGCTCAACACATTTTTCGATATTCTTAGCCATATCGTTTGAGCAAGTAATGATATGCGCCCGAGCTTCCATACGTACACCGCTCATACCTAATGGGTTTTTAATCCCTTCTTGCATATCGATGCTGTACTCTTGTGGCAGTGCATGCAGCATTTTTCGTTCTGCCGAAATAGGGACCGAACGAGCAATGTGGATGACATTTTCAATATCTTCGTCAGTCACTTCAGTGTTGTTAATCGCAACGACACCGCTTTCGTTTTGGCACTGGATATGTTTTCCAGAAATACCTAAATAAACAGAGCTGATACGACAATCAGCCATCAACTCAGCTTCGTCTATAGCGCGACGAATCGACTCAGAAACAAGGTTAAGGTCGTTAACGCCGCCTTTATCCATACCATGCGATACTTGGCTGCCAACACCCACAATGCTTAGTTTGTTATCTGCGGTGATTTCACCAACGGTGGCCACAACTTTCGATGTGCCAACGTCTAATCCAATCACTAGGTTTCTTTCTGCTGACTTGGTCATGCCTTACTCTTATTTTCTAATTGTTCTTCTTGCAATGGCTTCCAGCTCACTGCAAGGCCGGTATCATACCGTAAATCAACAACATCGATCTGTGCATCTGCACGTTGTTCCATGCGCGGATACACGTCAATAAAACGCTGTACACGCTTTGCTTTTTCTTTGCGGCCTAAGTTCAGGCGAATGCCGTTATCAAGCCATAACTGCCACGAAAAGCGCTCAGAAAGCGCTAAACTGGTCAGCTCTAAGTTATTCAATTTGAGCATTTCTTGAAATTGACGAAATGCTGTCCACGCTTCGATTTCACTGCCTTCTGGGCCATATAGTTGAGGCAAGCTAGTGGGTAATTTGTCACTACTTGCTTGAAACACTTCACCAGCTTGATTTAACAGTAAATCACTATTCCAGTGCGCTACAGCTTGGTGCTCTACTACATATACCTGCAAGGTATCAGGCCATTGTTTTCTGACCGATGCCGTAGCAACCCAAGGCAAGCTTTGTACTAAGCGTTGCACATGTTTTACGTCTAATTCAAAAAAACTCGATAAGTCGGCTTTTCTTATTGCACCAATAATTGCTTTTTCATCAGTGTATTGGGGCTGCCCTAAAACTGATAAATGCTTTATTTGCGCGTCTTTGTTCTCTACCAACCAATCTGAGACGCCTGTGGTGATTTTTACTAATGCAAAAATCACCAATAGAAAAAAGCTCACACCAAAAATCAGCGACCAGTTTAACTGCGGTTTTAATTGTTGCACTTTTTCTAAAAAAGGATGCATATTAAAGTGTTTGCTCCAAAATGCGAACAACTAATTGCTCAAAGCTTGAACCATTCGCTTTTGCCGCCATTGGTACTAAAGACTTTTCGGTCATGCCAGGTACCGTATTTACTTCTAATAAGTAAAAGTTACCTTGCTGATCACGCATTGCATCAACACGGCCCCAACCACTTGCACCGACTAAATCAAACGCTTTTAATGCCATATCTTGCAATAATTCAGTTTCTTGCACAGATAAATCTGCAGGGCAATGGTACTGAGTTGTATTTGATTGATACTTAGCTTGATAGTCATAAAAACCATTTGGCGTCGTCATCTCAATGACAGGTTGAACATCTTGCCCTAGTACAGCAACAGTAAATTCACGGCCAGTGATCCACTGTTCCACCAGTACTTGGCTATCAAACTTAAATGCGGCATTAAGTGCAGTATCTAGTTGCTCTGCGTTATTTGCTTCTGCCATACCAATACTTGAACCTTCATGTGACGGTTTTACCATCACTTTGCCAAATTCATTGATAATCGCTTGGCTATCAAATTCATGGCGGCTATCAACTACAGCATAGGGTGCTGTGCTCAACCCCATTGCTTTAAATAAATGCTTACAACGCACCTTATCCATCGCAAGCGCTGAGCCAAGAACATCACTACCGGTATAGGGGATCCCCATAAATTCTAGAGCGCCCTGAATAGTGCCATCTTCACCACCGCGGCCATGAAGAGCAATAAATACACGTTCAATTTTTAACTCTTTTAATTGCCATAACGGCTGATCTTTCGGATCAAAAGCAATGGCATTAACACCCACACTTTGCAAAGCGCTCAATACGGCTTGGCCTGATTTTAGAGAAACTTCTCGTTCGGCAGATGTGCCACCAAAAAGTACCGCTACTTTGCCAAATTTGTCGCTTAACTGGCTCATACATTTACCTGCTTTAGTTGTTCAATAGACAACTTAGTTGCTGCTAACTTTTTCACTAACTGGCCTATGTTACCAGCGCCCTGTGTTAAAACTAAATCATTATCTTGCAGTGTATTCGCAAGTACACCGGCAAGCTCAGAGCTACTAGCAACATGTAATGGCTCTTTACCTCGCTGTCGTAAGCTACGGCATAAACTCTTGCTGTCAGCACCGACAATTGGCTCTTCACCTGCTGAATACACATCAAGCAATAACAACTGATCAACGTCAGCCAGTACTTTTACAAAATCCTCGTACAAGTCACGAGTACGACTATAACGGTGCGGCTGGTAAACCATCACTAAACGTTTATCCGGCCATCCCTCACGAACCGCCGCAATTGTCGCTGCCACTTCTGATGGGTGATGACCATAGTCATCAACTAACATGACATTGCCACGTTCATTTTCAAACGTTCCGTAATGCTGAAAACGACGGCCTACCCCTTCAAATTTTGTTAGCGCTTCTAAAATTGCATGGTTAGCAATGTTTTGATCTTTAGCAACTGCAATTGCAGCCGTTGCATTAAGCGCGTTGTGCTTGCCCGGCATATTAAGCGTTACTGCTAGGCTTTCACCTTGTTTATTCACCACATTGAATGAGCAAGTATTCGCTGTTTGGCTAAAATCAGCCATTCGATAATCAGCTTCTGCTGATTCACCATAGGTGATAACAGGGCGTCCAAAACGAGGAATAAGTTCTGCCGCAACTTCAGAATCAATACACACTACAGCTAAACCATAAAACGGTAAGTTATGAATGAAATCGACGTAAGTATCTTTCATTTTTTCTAAGCTACCGCCATAGGTGTCCATGTGATCTTCTTCTACATTGGTGATCACCGATACCATAGGTTGTAAATGTAAGAATGACGCATCACTCTCATCAGCTTCAGCTATTAAAAAATCGCTTTTACCTACCTTGGCATTACTCCCTGCACTATTTAACAAGCCACCAATAATAAAGGTTGGATCAAGGCCTGCTTGTGCATAAATGCTGGCAATTAAACTGGTTGTTGTGGTTTTACCATGGGTGCCTGCCACTGCGATACCGTGGCGAAAACGCATTAATTCAGCCAGCATTTCTGCACGGCGAACAATTGGAATACGCGCCGCTTTGGCTGCTTTAATCTCAGGGTTTTGCTCATTAATCGCACTTGATACCACCACAACACTGGCATCTTTTACATTATTTTCGTCATGACCAATAAATACTTCTGCACCCAGTTGAATTAAGCGCTCAGTCATCGCACTGTGCGCAATGTCTGAACCTGTGATGCGGTAGCCTTCAAAAGCAAGTACTTCGGCAATACCACCCATACCTGCGCCACCAATACCAACAAAGTGGATGGTGTCGATACGACGCATCGCAGGGCGAGTGTTGTTTTCTTTCATCGTGCTTTCTTTCACTACTAATCTCTTCTATCTGCTAGTTGCTCACAGCGCTTTGCAACATTGGCTGTGGCATCTAAAATAGCAAGCTGTTTTGCTTTGCTTGCCATTGTTGAAATTTTTTCTGGTGCGCTGACATACGGTGTTAATAACTCCACAACCGCCGCTTGATTAAACTCACTTTGCTGCATAATCAATGCAGCTTGCTCAGCGACTAAATACTTTGCATTAGCAGTTTGATGGTCATCTACAGCATGTGGGAAGGGCACAAATAACGCCATTCGACCCGCAGCAGCAATCTCACTAACCGTTAACGCACCAGCGCGGCAAATTACCAAATCGGCCCATTGATATGCACTATCCATATCATCAATGAATTCAGCAACTTTACTATTTTCAGCTAACCCTAACTGTTGATAGCTAGCAGTCACATTAGGTTCATTATTTTTACCCGTTTGATGCCATATATTAAGCGCTGTTAGCGCTGAAAGTTCACTGAATACAGCAGGTAAAGTTTCATTGAGTACCTGAGCGCCCAGTGACCCACCTACCACAAGCACATTGATTGGCGAAGTCGTTTTTTTAGCAGTGACATTAGCAACACTTGCTCGCACCGGATTGCCAACCACTTCACATTGTTCTTTTGCAAAAGCCGACGGGAAAGCTGCCAGCACTTTATTAGCAAACTTTGCTAACCAACGGTTACTCATACCTGCAACTGCATTTTGCTCATGAATAACCAAAGGAATACCTAAGCTTTTCGCTGCAAGTCCAGTGGGTCCAGTTACATAACCACCCATAGCTAAAACAACATCAGGCTTTTGCTTTTTTAAAATTTTACGTGCTTGAAAAATGGCATTCATCACCATAAATGGTGCTTTAATCAAGCGCTTAACCCCGTTGCCGCGCACACCTTTCACATTGATAAATTCAATCTCAATGTTGTGCTTAGGAACGACAGTTGCCTCCATTCTGTCAGGGGTACCAATCCAGCTAACCTGCCAGCCTTGTTGCTTTAAAAAGTCAGCAACCGCAATACCTGGGAAAATATGCCCACCGGTACCGCCAGCAACAACAAGTAACTTTTTACTCATCGCTTACCTCCACGTGAGGTTGCCTGCTTAGTCGCCATTTTGGTTTCAAAATCTATTCGCAAAAGTACACCTGTTGCTATGGTCATAATTAATAAACTAGAACCACCGTATGAAATAAACGGTAATGTTAAGCCTTTCGTTGGCAAAATACCCGCGCTAGCGCCAACATTGACCATGGTTTGAAACGCAAACCAGATACCAATAGCAAAGGCAAAATAGCCTTCGTATTCTTTGCCACATTTCAGCGCTTTTTGGCCAATTAACAGGGCTCTAAATACAAACACACCGAGCACTATCAAAATACTTAATACGCCAAAGAAGCCAAGCTCTTCACCAATCACAGCAAAGATAAAGTCATTATGTGCTTCAGGTAGGTATTGCAGTTTTTGCACGCTATTACCTAACCCTTGACCAAACCAGCCACCTTGGCTGTATGCCATTAGCGATTGTACTAACTGATATCCTTTACCGAATGGATCTTCCCATGGCTCCAAAAAGCCTGTTACTCGAGCCATGCGATATGGTTCAGCGATGATCAAAACCACAACTGCTGCAATACCAGTTAAGATAAGACCAAAAAATTGCCATAGCTTAGCACCTGCTAAAAACAACAAACCAACAGTCGTCACAAACAGTACAACAACTGTTCCTAGGTCTGGCTGCATCAAAATCAAAAACGCATACACACCAAAGACAGCTAATGGCTTAAAGAAACCTTTTAAGTTCTCTTGTACTTCTTCACGTTTACGCACTAAGTAACCAGCAATGTAGCTAAAGAAATACAACTTGGCGGCCTCAGCAACCTGAAAGCCAACAGGACCAATTGGTATCCAACGCTTTGCACCATTTACTTCACGGCCAACAATAAGCACCAAAACGAGCAAACCTAAACCTAGTAATAATAAGTAGGCGTTACTGCGCTTCCACCAATCCATAGGCACGTTAGTGGCAATCCAAAACAAGAAAAAGCCCATAATTAAGAACATGCCGTGGCGAATAATAATGTGATACGGATTATCAAATAATCGCTCTGCTGTTGGCATAGAGGCACTGGTTACCATCACAAAGCCAACGCCAATCAACATCAACATGCAATACAACAAAGGCACATCATAAAGCTGTGGCGATTGTTTTGGTGTTAATGCTTCACGGATGTCAGCAAATGCAATCATACTGCCTCCGCCAATACACACTGTGTAAAGTCATCACCACGTTGCATATAGTTGTTATACATATCAATGCTGGCACAAGCCGGTGCTAATAAAACGATATCGCCGCTCGTGCTTAACTTTTTTGCCAACAGCACAGCTTCATGCATATTGGTTGTTAGGTGGCCTTTATCAGTTAGTGCCACTAACGCTTTAGCGTCTTTACCGAAACAAACAAGCGCTTTCACTTTGTCGTTTAAGTATGGCTTTAAGGCATCTAAATCAGCCCCTTTCGCATCACCACCAGCAATCACAATCAATTGCTTTGCTTGGCCCGCCAAGCTATCAATAGCTGCGATGGTTGCGCCTACATTAGTCGCCTTTGAATCATTAAAATATTTTACTTCATTTATTTCAGCGACAAACTGACAACGATGTGCCAGCCCTGTAAAGGCACTGAATGCTTGCTGATAATGCTCTTTCGCGATAGCAAACGGGCTCAGTAACGCCATGACCGCTAACGCATTTTGTTGATTATGTGAGCCTACTACTTTCAAGCAGCTTGCAGGTAATACAGGATTGCCTTGTGCTGCAAAGTATTGTTCACCTTGATGTTCAACCAAAGCAAAATCTGCATTAGCGAGCGCAAAGCTCACTTGGGGCTGCTTTGCAGTATGCGTTGCCACATCAATGGCATTAACTACCGCAAGCTCAGAGCCGTTATAAATACTTTGCTTAGAATCTATGTATGCTTGGTAGCTTGGATAACGATCGAGGTGATCTTCGCTAACATTCAATACACAGGCACTTTTTGCTTTTAAGCTGTGTGTGGTATCAAGCTGAAAGCTCGACAGTTCAAGTACATACACATCATAGTCTTGCGATAGTAAATCAAGTACCGCAGTACCAATGTTGCCACCAAGGCCAACTTTATAACCGGCCGCTTTAAATACTTCAAATGCCAAAGTTACAACTGTCGACTTACCATTTGAACCAGTCACCGCAACAATTGGTTTATCGGTTAATCGGGCAAAAAGCTCAACGTCACCAATCACTTCAACACCAGCATCAATCGCTTTTGCTACAGCAGGTGTCGCGAGGCTTAGACCTGGACTGATGATAATAATGTCATTACTAGCTAAGTCAGCCTGTTCTAAATCACCAAAGTGGGTTGTTAACTCACTGGCATGCTCGTTTAACCAATCAGCTCCAGGAGGAGCCGAGCGGCTATCAACAACGATTGGCTTAATATTCTGAGATAATAAAAAACGCACAATGCCCAGACCGGTTACACCGAGTCCAAGCACTGAAATTTGTTTGTTTTTAATCTCGTTAATGACTGTCATTTACCTGATCTTTAATGTCGCAAGGCCAGCAAGTACTAGCACGATTGAAATAATCCAAAAGCGCACAATAACGCGCGGTTCAGGCCAACCTTTTAATTCATAATGGTGGTGAATAGGCGCCATTCTAAAAATACGTTGGCCACGTAATTTGTAAGAGCCTACTTGTAAAATCACCGACAATGCTTCCATTACAAACACCCCCCCCATGATGACAAGTATCAGTTCTTGACGAACAAGCACTGCAATAATACCCAGTGCTCCACCAAGTGCTAATGAGCCTACATCACCCATAAATACTTGTGCTGGGTAAGTGTTAAACCATAAGAAGCCTAGTCCTGCACCTACAATCGCAGTACACACAACCACAAGCTCACTAGCTAATGGTAAGTGTGGAATATGTAGATAGCTTGAGAAATTAACGTTACCGGTTAAGTAAGCAATAATGGCAAGTGCCGCCGCCACTAAAATCGTAGGTACAATCGCTAGACCATCAAGGCCATCTGTCAGGTTTACCGCGTTCGACGTACCTACAATTACAAAGTAAGTCATAACGATATAAAACAGCCCAAGCTGAGGTAACACATCTTTGAAAAACGGTACTACTAACGAGGTTTCGCTGCCTTGCTGCGACGTAAAATAAAGTGCACTTGCAACCACTAACGCAATCACTGATTGCCAAAAGTATTTCCACTTCGCAATTAAGCCTTTAGGATCTTTACGGATCACTTTACGGTAGTCATCAATAAAGCCAACCACACCTAACGAGCCCACTACAAATAGGGTTGCCCATACATATTTATTTGAAAGGTCAGCCCACAGTAATGTGCTGGTAAAAATTGCCCCTAGAATCAAAATGCCGCCCATGGTTGGCGTGCCTTTTTTAGATAAATGAGACTCAGGACCATCGTGACGAACCACCTGACCAATTTGCATTTTTTGCAATGCACGAATCAGCTTAGGGCCAAAATAAAGAGAGATAAGCAGCGCCGTTAAAATACCTAAAATCGCACGTAGCGTAAGGTAAGAAAAAACATTAAAACCACTGTAATACTGTGTTAAATACTCTGCCAGCCAAACTAACATGACGATACTCCATTGTTGCCATTTTGCTGGCCATTTACTAAATCTGTGACCACAAGTTCCATACGAGAACTACGCGAACCTTTTACAACGATCGTGGTTTTTTGCATCGATTGAGCAAGCTCTCTTTGTAATTGTTGTAATAATTGTTCACGGCTTGAGAAGTGGCGGTTTGGCTTTTCAAATACATCACTGGCTGATTTGCTTAATACCCCTAGGCTGTACAGCTCATCAATGCCTTTTTGCTGCGCGTATTCACCGACTTGTTGATGATAAAAACGAGCTTCTTCGCCAAGCTCCCCCATATCTCCTAACGCAAAAATACGACGGCCCGGCATATCACTTAATAAATCAATTGCCGCTTTAACCGATTGCACATTTGCGTTGTAGGTATCATCAATAACAGTCAAAGTGTCTGATACTTTGAGGACGTTAACACGGCCTTTCACTTCACCCATGGTTGCTAATGCTGATGCAACATTTTCAAGGCTTACACCCAACTCAGTAGTTAAGGCTGTGGCAATTAAAGCATTGGCAATATTATGTTTTCCAGGTAATGCGAGGGTGACAGGCACTTTTTTATCTTTATTACAAAGCACAAAAGAAGCACGGGCTTGTTCATCAAGCACCACATCTTCTGCCCAATAATCTAGTTGTTGGCTAGTAGAAAAGCGTTTTACGTTGCGATCATTTAATTTTTCGAGCCAAAAATCGGCAAAATCACTGTCGCAGTTAACCACAGCGACACCATCAGGCTTTAAGCCGTCATAGATTTCACCCTTTGCCGTTGCTACACCTTGTAATGACCCAAACCCCTCTAAGTGAGAAGCTGCAACATTACATACCACAGCAACATCAGGTTTCGTCATTGCAACAGTGTAAGCTATTTCACCAATATGATTGGCACCTAATTCAATTACCGCATATTGATGCTGTGGCTCAAGGCGTAATAACGTCAGTGGTACACCAATGTCATTATTAAAGTTGCCTTTTGTTGCTAGGACTTCACCGTGATCAGATAAAATCGCCGCACACATTTCTTTAACGGTCGTTTTACCTACGCTACCTGTGATAGCAATCGTTTTTGGTGCGACCTGAGCCATGACAGCAGTACCAATTTGGCCTAACGCAATGCGCGTGTCGCTAACCACAAACTGTACAATATCGACATTAACGGGACGCGCAACAATAGCAGCTATCGCCCCTTTTTCTTTTGCTTGCGCAACAAATTTGTGGCCGTCAAAGTTGGGGCCTTGTAGCGCTAAAAACACTTCACCATCGCACAAAGTACGAGTGTCTGTGTTGATGTTTTTTACCTTTTGATTACCACCTTGGTAATCTCTTGCTAGAACATTTGCTAGCCAATCAAAATCCATAGGGATCATAACTGCGCCCCTTGCGATTTTTCTTTTAGTTGTTGTTGTACATATTGACGATCGCAGAAGTCGATTCGTTGATCGCCAATAATTTGATAATCTTCGTGGCCTTTACCTGCAATCAAAATCACATCATCAGCACCGGCTTGTGATATAGCATAACTAATTGCTAGCGCTCGGTCTGCTTCACAATGTGCAAGTTCTGGCTGTTCAAGCCCTGCAACCACATCTGCGATAATAGCGTTTGGATCTTCACTACGCGGGTTATCACTAGTAACAATAATACGGTCTGCATTGCCTTCTGCGGCTTTGGCCATCATCGGGCGTTTACCTTTATCACGATCACCACCGCAACCAAACACGCAGCTCACTCCACCCGGTACATGTTTTTGTAGTGCTTGTAATGCAAGAGCAAGTGCATCTGGAGTATGAGCATAATCAACAATGCAGGTTGGTTGACCTGGCTCACTAAATGCTTGCATGCGCCCAGCGACTGGTTGCAGTGTTTTACAGGCTTCAACTAATAAAGTGAGTGGGTAGCCCATACCTAATAAAGTGGCCATTGCAGCAGCTAAATTATATAAGTTAAATTCACCGAATAGTGTGCAATTAACCTCAGCCTGCCCCCAGCTGGTATCAAACTTCGCCGAAATACCTGCATTATCGTAAGTCACATCACTGAAATACACAAAACGTGCATTTTCAGGCGATAAATTTTTATGACCATAACAAATCAGGTTATTAAAGTCGTACTTTTCCAACCATGCCTCAACTTGAGCATCATCTTGGTTAAGTACCACAAGCTCTGGCATATGGTTACGCATTAACATCAACTTAGCATCACCATAGGCATCCATAGTGCCATGATAATCTAAGTGATCACGTGAAAGGTTAGTAAACACCGCAGCTTTAAACTGACAATGATCAACACGGTGCTGTACTAAGCCATGTGACGAAACTTCCATAGCCACAACATCACTCTGTTGCTCTACGAGTTCAGATAAAATACGCTGCAAATCAACACTTGATGGTGTGGTGTTAGCAAGCTCAGTGAGATTATCAGGGTGCCCATAGCCAAGTGTACCAATCACCGCTGTGCGTTTTTGACAGTACGCAGCTAAATGCGCGATCATCGCTGTTGTCGTTGACTTGCCATTGGTGCCTGTTACACCCACTAAATCAAGTTGCTTTGATGGCTGTTGATAAAAAGCAGCCGCGAGTGCTGGCAACTTTTTTGCTAAATCTGTTACTAAATAAAGTGGTTCAAATTCACAATCGAACTCACATAAACGGTCAGCAATTATTGCCACCGCACCATTTTCAATGGCTTTTTCAATAAACTGTCCGCCATCAAGTTGATGACCTTTAATAGCAACAAACACATCGCCAGCTTTCACATCTCGACTATCAAGACGTAGTTGATTGACCAATAAACTATTGGCCTCAATATCAATATGATTAAGAATCGGTTTTAAATCACGCATCGTTATCTTTGCCTTCTACGTACGCAACCGCATCTTTGTCCGGTGCGACGTTTAGAATTCTTAAGGCATTGGAGACAATCTCTGCAAATGCAGGGCCTGCCGTCGCACCGCCGTAATAAACATCTCCACCCGGTTCGTTAATCAATACTACTACTGCTAAACGCGGGTTACTCGCAGGTGCAATACCAGCAAAGTAACCAACGTATTCGTCACCATAACCACCGACAGCCGCTTTCTTAGAAGTACCTGTCTTACCTGCGGCACGATAACCATCAACATGAACTTTTTGTGCAGTACCGCCTTTTTCAAATACGCTTTCCATCATGTGGACAACAGCTTCAACGTCTTTTTGTTGAAAAATACGTTCGCCTTCAGGTACCGAATCTTGTTTAAGTACAGTCAATGGGCGCATGACACCACCTGAACCTAACATGGCATAAAAACGCGCCATTTGTGCGGTGCTTACTGCTAGATTATAACCAAATGATAGTGCAGCAATTTCATGATCAGACCAACGGCGATTTGGGTAAAATAAACCACTACTCTCACCAACCATGCCAGTACCACTATCGCTACCAAAGCCAACTTTTTGATATAGGCCAACAAAGTAATCTTTTGGAAGTTCTTGGCTAACCTTAGTCACCCCCATGTTGCTTGAATATTTTAAGATTTCTCTTAAAGTCATCTCACCATGATTACGAGTATCCTGTACTAGACTACCGCCTACTCGCATCCAGCCGGGGTATGTATCAACGATTGAATCCGGTTGAATTGTGCCGTAGTCTAAACCAGCTAAAATGGCTAGTGGCTTAACAGTGGAGCCAGGTTCAAATAAATCGGTAATCGCTCGGTTACGGCGCTTATGCGGTGCGGCATCATTAAGATTATTTGGGTTAAACGATGGGCTATTTACCATCGCTAACACTTCACCTGTTTTAACATCCACAACCATGGCTGAACCTGAGGTCGCTTTGTAAGATAACACCGCTGATTTTACTGCTTTATAAGCAATTGCTTGAATACGTTGGTCGATACTTAAGTGAATGCTCTCTGGCTCTACGCGCTCACGTTCATCAAGCACCTCTACTTCACGACCTTGGGCATCTTTACGAATAGTGCGCTGACCTTCAACGCCCGTTAACGCCTTTTCATAAAGCTTTTCAATCCCTTCAATACCATGGCCATCAATGTTAGTGAAACCAATAACATGAGCCGTCACTTCACCGGCTGGATAATAACGTTTTGATTCATCCAGTAAATGGATACCCGGTAAACGAAGATCGCCAATATAGTTAGCAACCGCAGGAGTGACTTGACGTTTTAAATAGACAAAGCGTCGCTTTGGATTATCACGAAGACGAGAGTTAATTTTGCTAGGTTCAATACGTAGTACATCCGCAAGCTCACGCCAACGAATATCATTATTGTAATAAGCAGCAATACGTTTGTTTAATTCTGCCGTGTTTTCAGCAAGCGCTTGTTGGTCTTCACCGTTTTTGCGTGCTTGACGCAGTACCTTACTGATCAATGACTTGTTTAACGCTTTAGGGTCGGCATAAACACTCACTACAGGCACACTTACAGCTAGTTCTTTACCATTGCGATCGAAGATCATGCCACGTTGCACATGTTGTTTTTCAACACGTACCGTGCGTTTATCACTTTCTGAGCGCGCTTTATCAGGCTCAATTACTTGTAAAAATGCGGCACGTGCGACCAGCGACATGAATACTAAAAATACGACTGAACACACCAGCGAAAAACGCCATGTGATCAAAGTATTTGTTGGCTTTTTCCCTCTGCTTCTCATTGCAGTATTACCACCTGTTCATCTTTGCTTGTTGGCCGCTTCATTTCTAATTGCATGGTTGCCACTTCTTCAATGCGCGCATGCTGCGAATAAAACTCTTCTTCTACTAGCAAGTAACGCCACTCAAGATCGAGCTCATCGCGCTCTTGCAATAATTTATCTTGCTCTATCAATTGTTGACGCGCTAAGTGCGTCACCTGAACCACACTCAAACTAGAAGCAAGAATCACAACCAATAAGGCCAAGGTCAGCTTATTAGCTCCTAGGCCTTTAAAAATTTCCACAAATAAGTTGGGTTGTCGATTCACCGCTTTAGCTTTCATTACAGCCTCTGTGCAATCCTTAATACCGAACTACGTGAACGCGGATTAGCTTCAATTTCCGCCTTACTTGGCTTAATGGCTTTACCCACTGCCTTTAACGTCAGGTTTTTATTTATTTGTGCATCAGTCAAAGGCAGACCTCTGGGTATCGCCTCTCCCTTACTCTGTTTTTTTATAAACTGCTTAACAATGCGATCTTCTAACGAGTGAAACGAAATAACGACTAAACGTCCACCTGGCTTTAAAACGTCAACAGCGGCTTGCAGTGCAGTTTGAATTTCTTCAAGTTCACTGTTGATATAAATACGGATCGCTTGGAATGTTCGTGTTGCAGGATGCTTATACTTGTCTTTAACCGGCACAGCTTCATCGACTAAATCAGCAAGCTGCTTAGTGCTAGTAATAGGTGTGTGCTCACGAGTCTCAATGATTTTATGGGCAATGCGACGACCAAACTTTTCCTCACCGTAGGTTTTAATCACATGGGTAATATCTTCAAGTTCAGCTTCAGCTAACCATTGTGCAGCACTGCGACCACTGGTTGGGTCCATGCGCATATCGAGCGGGCCATCTTTCATAAAGCTAAAACCGCGTTCAGCATCATCAAGCTGTGGTGAAGAAACACCGATATCTAACAAAATGCCGTCAACCTTACCGATTAAATCATTATCTTCAGCAACGGCTTTAAGATTTGAAAAACGCGTGTGGGCAATCGAAAAACGTGCATCATCAGCAAATTTTTCAGCAGCTTTAATAGCTTGTGGATCTTGATCAATCGCTTGCAAGCGACCTTGTTCACTTAAACGCGCAAGAATTTGCCCTGAGTGTCCGCCGCGACCAAATGTGCCATCCATATAAATGCCTTCGGGTTTAATATCCAAAGCATCTATGGTTTCGTCCATCAGTACAGAGACATGTTCAAATTGCGCTGTCATTAGCTAGTTTTTGCCTTTTTATTATTGTGGTTAGAGTGAGAAGTTATCGAACTCAGGATTCGCCTCAAAATCGCCTTGGCGTTCAATTTCAGTATCTTGGCGCATTTGTTCATGCCAACGATCTTCATCCCAAATTTCAAACTTGTTCATCAAGCCAACCAACATGATTTTTTTTCCAAGTTCTGCGTGTGCTCGTAAAGACGGCGCCAGCAGAATTCGGCCATTTTTATCTAGTTGATACTCTGTAGCGTTACCAAGCAACATACGTTGCATGCGGCGAGCACGTGGATTCATGTTCGAAATCTTTAATAATCGTTCTTCGATTTCGAGCCATTCTGCTAACGGGTATAACCACAAACAAGGTTCGTTTAAGGCCACAGTGCAAATAACCGTTCCCTGATCTTCAGACAAGATCGAATCTCGGTACTTAGTTGGTACCGCAAAGCGTCCTTTATCATCCAAACTCAGAGAGCTCGCACCCCGAAACATAAATTGCCTTAAAAATAGGTTATTAATCGTTAATGATTATTTCCGATCCAGTTTGATCCACTAAAAACCACTTTTTACCACAGTGCTCCAGTTTAGGGCTTGACAAGCCATTTTGTCAAGTAAGCAGATCATCATAAGCGCCTTGTGAAGCCAGAAAAAATAAGGCCTCAGGCAAAGCCTATGAATTACGTGGGAAAAAGTGGAAAACATCGAAAAAAAATTTTTTTTCAATTTTCTTGGTAATGGATTAGGGAAAAATGGTTAATGAATAACCAATGAATAATTACAAAATTATCTTATGCTGTAATTTTTACTTAATCACCCTGCAAGAGTTACGGGAAATATCCATCCTAGAACTCAACTACAATATTAACATATTGAAAAATATACCTTTTGCAATTTGGTATAAAGGTTGCGACAGACTAGCTACCAATTCAATGGCAATTTTTTAAGGAATGATTATGACTACCGCAACTTCAAAATCGAACACAAGTACAGCAACGGACAGCAGTGCAAACTCGAAAGCGGCTCAAGTAGAGGCGCCATTTACAGAAAAAGCAACTGAAGCAGCACATCACGCTGTAGATGCATTATCAACGCGTGCTGCAAGTGCCGAGCAAAGTGTACGTCAAGGTGCGTCTAGCTCTGCCCAAACGCTTTCTGAAAAACAAGCTGTAGCACGTGCTAAAATTAACGAATACAGTGGTAAAACTCGTCAGCTTGCATCAGAAAACCCACTTGCAACAGCGGGTATTGCCTTTGCTGCAGGCATGTTAGTATCTGCGCTTATTCGTCGTAAGTAATTGTTATGCAGCCTTCTCAATCTACAGATGAGAAAACGCAAGGTGCCACTGATCAGCCGCCAAACGCTGATCAGTGGCAAGATCATCTTGCTAAATTATCTGATTACGCCAAACAGCTATACATTGACTACCGTAAACAAACAGGTACTTGCAAAAAGATTGCAGCTGCTGAGTGGCGCCTATCAACACGTTCTCTCGCCTTAACTATTATCTTACTTGTTTGTTTTGCTGGAGGGTTAGTACTGCTTTGGGCTGGTTTACTTGCTACCGTGGGTATCGCCATATTCAGTTTTAGCCAATCATTGTGGCTATCAGCTATCTCACTGATTGCATTACAACTACTTTGCCTTGCTTGGCTTTGGAAAAACATTGGTTATGTAAGTAGTAAGATTGGTTTTGATCACACTCTTAAAAGTGTTCGTCAATTATTGAATATTAAATAAGGATGAGTGATGTTAATTGATTATTTTATCAATAAGCCACAGCATAAAGTAACTGAGCTTAGTCAACAAATGGATCTGCAAGATGAGATTAAACGTCAGCATCATCAGGCATTTAAGTACAGATTAAAGCGATTTGCTGTAAGTAAAGTCGGTATTGCCAGTGCGTTCACTGCAGGTATGGGCTACGAAGCTCTCAATAACTCAGATAACAAAGACGGTAAACTTAAAAAAGTCAGTCGCTTTAGCTGGTTATTACGCTTGTTGTGATCTTTATCATGTAAAGTTTGTTTTTTACTTCTCTTTGCAAGCTATTTTCATTACCTTAAACACAAACTAGTTATGTGTGGAAACTTAAGGTGAAAAAAAGGATTGTATTAACAGGTGGTCCAGGTGGTGGAAAAACAACAGCCATCGACTTGCTAAGACGAGAATTTTCTAAACAAATTGTCGTGGTACCAGAGTCTGCAACCATGCTTTTTGGTGGCGGTATAGAACGTAGTGACTCACCTCATCTTATCAAAGCACACCAGCAAGCCATTTTCAGCTTACAAAAACACCTAGAACATATTCAGCGAACCATGCATCCAAATCGTTTGATGCTTTGCGATCGTGGCAGTTTAGATGGGCTTGCCTATTGGCCTGGTGAACAAGATGAGTTTTTTCAATGCTTAAATACCAGCCTACAAATAGAACTCAACCAATACGATGCAGTGATCTTTTTTGAAACTGCTGCTAAATCTGGGCAAAGCATTCACTCTAACAATCCAGTAAGAAACGAATCTGATCAGCAAGCTATCTTGCTTGATGACAAACTACAAGCAATTTGGTCACAGCACCCTAATTTTAATTTAGTGAAAAGTTCAGAGTCATTTATTCAAAAAGTGATGTTTGGCATCGACACAATTAGCAAGGTCATGGATAGTTATAACTAACAGCTTAATTGCTAAATTAAACTGTTAGTTTTAGTCACTTTTTATCCTCGATTGTGTGGGCGCGAGTAGTCTATTGCTGGCCCTTTAGGCACGATCTGCGTTGGGTTAATCATCGTGTGGCTGAAGTAGTAATGGCGTTTAATATGGTAAAAATCAACCGTCTTACTCACTCCTTCAGTTTGATATAACTCACGCAAATAATTGCTGATCGCAGGGTAACTTTCGATGGTACGCAAATTACATTTAAAGTGACCCACGTAAACACTGTCGAAGCGAATTAAAGTGGTAAACAGTCGCCAGTCGGCTTCAGTCAATGTATCACCCACTAGATAACGATTATCTGTCAAACGCAGCTCAATTTTATCAAGGGCAGCAAATAAGTCGTCATATGCATCTTCATAGGCTTCTTGCGTTGTCGCAAAGCCAGCACGATAAACACCGTTATTGATATTGTTATAAACAAGATCATTAATTTCATCAATTTCAGTACGCAACGACGCAGGGTAAAAGTCGCGCTCATTGCCTGTTAGATCATTAAATGCACTGTTAAACATGCGAATAATCTCTGCAGACTCATTACTCACGATACGCTGAGACTTTTTATCCCAAAGCACAGGAACTGTTACGCGACCAGAGTAGTCAGGTTTATTACGAGTATAAATTTGGTGCAAATAATCAGTATTGAATAATGCATCCCCCGTACTGTGATTATCTTTGTCAAATGTCCAACCATGTTCAAGCATGTCAGGGCTTACTACAGATACACTAATATAGTCTTCAAGGCCTTTTAAATGACGAAATATCAAGGTGCGGTGTGCCCAAGGACAGGCCAAAGATACATAAAGATGATAGCGATCTTTTTCTGCTTTAAAGCCTGCATCACCGCTTTCTCCCGCACTACCATCTGCGGTGACCCAATTACGTAACTGGGCCGCCTCACGCTTGAATTCACCTTGATTGTTATCGGTGTCGTACCATTTATCTTGCCATTGGCCATTTACGAGTAATCCCACAATAACCTCCTATAGAGTGCCAAATTTACCTAACTGATAGTCACGTACTGCTTGCTGTAACTCAGCTTGTGTTGTCATTACAAACGGACCCATATGCGCGATTGGTTGCTTAAGCGGCTCACCAGCAAGCAACAACACGCCCGCACCAGTTTGAGAGTTAAATTCAATATCACTACCAGGCTCCAAAATAAGTAAGCTGCCTGCTTTAACTGGCCCACCCTGCTCAGTATGAATTTCACCTGTGTGGATATAAAGCATCACCTTAGTTTGTGTAAGCGGTGCATGGTAAAACTGTGTTCCAGCCGGTAAAGTCACATCGGCAAGCATGCCGTTAGCGGCGAGATCTTGTAGGCTAGAAACCTGATTTTCATCAGCAAACTCCCAGCTTCCAGCTAACGCTTTTAGCTCAACGCCCTGCTCATTTCGAGTCGTTGGCGCCGGCGCTTCAGTGGTATCTTGGTAACGCGGTTTTCTAAGCTTCTCAGCACTTGGCATATTTAACCAAATCTGAAAGCCATGCATACCCTCTTTGGCATCTGCCAAAGGCATTTCACTGTGGATTACACCAAAACCAGTACTCATCCACTGCACATCGCCAGCACGGATGGCTTTTTTGTTGCCCATTTGGTCTTGGTGCTCGAAGCCGCCTTTAATAATATACGTAAAAGTTTCAATACCACGGTGAGGATGCGCAGGAAAACCACCCATAAAATCACTGTGATCATCTGACTTAAGCTCATCGATCATTAAAAAGGGATCTAAATACTTGCCATCAAAGCCCGGAATACGGCTAATGTTTACGCCATCACCATCTTGTGTGGCATGGCTATTTAACTGTTGAATCACATTCATAACTTTACTCCCGTAAATTGTATGAAATAATTGTAGGAGCTAATTTAGTTAACAACCATGAGTAAAATTCGCGCTAATCATTCTGTTTAAGAGAATGTTTATTTTGCTGCTTGGTTAATTCATCCGCCACAGTCGCTCCGCGTTGACCCACCTCTTTCTCTGGCCCTATAGTGCTATCAACCACAGTTTGCTGCTCGGCACTGGCATTGATTGCTGCACCAAAAATAATGATGTATGCGCTGATATAGAGCCACATCAACATAATCACTACTCCACCTAATGAGCCATACGTTTCGTTATAGCTTGCAAATTGGGAGACATAATATGAAAAACCAATTGATGCGATGATCCACAGCAAAGTAGCCAGTATTGAGCCTGGTGTGATCCAGCGCCATTTTGCCGGAGTTCGATGAGGCGCATAACGATATAAAAATGCCAAAGCGCAATTAAAAGTGATGGCTAACAATGGCCACGTAATGAGCTTGATCAACAAATCAATAAGCTCTGTTAAACCAACTAGGTTAAGCACAATCGGTAAAATACCGATGATCAATAAAGCCACCAGCGCAACAACAATGGCACCTAGCGAAAATAAAAAGCGTACCAGTAAAGCCATAAAAAATTGTCGTTTGTTATGCTGATGATAAGTGATATTACAGGCTGTTATTAGCGCCTGACAGCCCTTACTGCTACTCCAAATCGTTAACAATAAAGTCCCTATGGCACTAACACTTAACACCTTTTGCGATTGCTGAGTCACCTCTGCAACCTGTAGCAAAATAATGTCTCGACTACTTGTTGGTAAAATAGCTGTGACTTTATCAAGCTGCTCATGGATATCGGTCGGGGACGCAAAATAAGCGTAAACAGAGACTGTAGCGGCTAATGCAGGAAAGATCGCAAGCAGAGCATAAAATGCCACACCCGCCGCCACGAAAGATAAGTTGTCTTGTGATAGGTTGTGATAAACCCGCTTGCTAATGTCCCACCAGCCTCGAATTGGGATCTCCATGGGTGAACGAGCTTTGAAACCACGATTATTCTTAGTCATAAGTGACCTAAAAATTTGCCTTAATGGATATAAAGTAGCAAACAACTTGCCAGTAATAATGGCGTCTGATTTGCATTAAGCTAAGCTTATAAAAACTGCAAATAAACCCATGGAGTGGTGCGATGAATTATTATTTAATATTAAAAAATCAAATACATAACTTAGTTACACCAACACTTTCCGTAGCATCGCAACCAGTCTTAGAAAGCTTATCTTGGCAAGACTTAAATTCTCAGGTTACGCATTTTTTACATACTACATGGCAAATGTTACCCGCCCTGACATTAGGTATTGTAGCCATCATTATCTGCTATTTATTGGCCCGTCCTTTATCCTATCTATTGATAAAACCACTTGGTTTTGTAAGTGAAAGCAAACTCTTACATGTCGTCACGAGGCGCTTTTTTAGTATCATTATAATTTTGTTTGGTGTGTACTTATTTTTGCGTCTAGCTGGGCTCACCAGTTTTGCTGTGGCGATTATGAGTGGTACTGGATTAGTCGGGCTTATTTTAGGTTTTGCTTTTCGCGATATCGCCGAAAACTTTATCTCAAGCATGCTGCTCAGTGTGCAACGCCCCTTTCGTATTGATGATGTTATTGAAGTCGATGGTCGTTTAGGGGTAGTTAAAAAGGTTACAGCCCGCGCTACCACCTTAGTTGACTTTGATGGTAATCATATTCAAATTCCCAATGCGACTGTATATAAAAACGTTATTAAAAATCTAACTGCTAACCCTAAAATGCGCGGCCACTTTGCAGTAGGTATTGGTTATGATAATGACATTCGCTATGCCCAGCAATTAGCAATGAAAGTGGTCAATCAACATCCCGCAGTTATTAATGATCCACCCAGCCAAGTTCTGATTGACTCACTAGGTTCAGCGACACTGAATTTAACTATTTATTTTTGGGTAAATAGTGCAGAACATAGTCATATCAAGGTAGCCTCACAGTTGATGCGAGAGCTAGTAAATACCTACTTAGAAGAGCAAATTAGTATGCCAGATGACGCCCGTGAACGTATTATCTTAAATAGCGAGAACGATACAGAGCAACCAAGTATCAATGCAACCGCTGAGCAACAAACACCAAAATCACTCGACGATCATAGCCTTGATGACGTTAGCAGTGACGCCGATGATATTCGCGAACAAGCCGATCAATCTCGCGATCCAGAACAAGGTAGCAATATAATTTAAAATACTTATGGGCTAGGCTTCATCATTAGGTTTATCTTGCATAGCGCGTTTAAACCCTTTGACTGACGTCCCTAAATCTCCACCTATTCGGGATAACTTTTTTGTGCCAAATAACAGCACCACAATTGCAGCAATAATGGCTAATTGCCAAACACTAATTCCTGCCATAACAACCTCATTTTAAAATAAAAGCGCCTTTGCAGGCGCTTGAACAACACTAACAACTGGGAATTCAAAGATTAGAAACTAGCTCGAACACCCAAGGCGACTTGAGTACCAAAGCGCTCAAGATAACTCACTTGGTCAGTACGTTTGGTGTAACCCCAATAACGCTCATTCGTTAAGTTAGTTGCTTCAGCAAACACAGTGAATTGATCACTGATGTTATAGCTCATGCTGGCATCTAACTGACCATAATCAGAGATCCAATAAGGGCCACCCCACGCATCTGGATCCGACAAGAATTTACTACGCCAGTTATAAGCTAAACGCGCTTGGAAACCATATTGTTCATAGTAAACCACAGCATTATAAGAGTTTTTCGACATACCTCTAAATGGTAAGCCTGACTCTTTCAGTTCTGGCTCATCGTAGCTGCTATCAACATAGGTGTAGTTAAGTTGAAACCCTAAACCATTGAAAGGTTCAGGCAGTAAGTTTTCTAGTGATTGCTGATAAGCAAACTCAGCACCTTTGATAGTCGCACCATATTTACTCTTACCCGGGTAAGATGCAAAGTAGCGCACACCTTCAATTTCAACAGGACTTTCAACGTAATCGATAAATGATTTTAGGTCTTTTACAAACACCCCACCACTTAACGAGCTACTGTCTTCAAAGTACCACTCTAGTGTCATATCGGCTTGATTGGCTTCTTCAGGCGTTAACGATGAATCGCCCATAGAAAGTTGAGGTAAACCTTCACGGTAAGTATCAAAGTTTGGCGCAAGCCATGGGCGTAAATAACCTAACGATGGACGGCTAATAACTTGTGCCGCAGAGAAACGGTAAATCAAATCATCAGTAATACTAAGCTTAAAGTTCATGCTGGGTAAAATGTTGCTGTAATCCCCTTTAAATGATTGCTCAACGGTTTCACGCCAACCATTTTCAAGTGGTTTACCATCATCTTGTAAGTCAATTAATGATAAATCGTAAACAGACCCTTTTGAGCTTACTTCAGTTTGCGAGCCGCGAATACCGACATTTAACATGTACGGCATTTTTGCAAGGTTACTTTCGAGCGTCACTTGCGCATATGCAGTCAAGACTTCTTCGGTTACCTCATAAGTACCTGATGAATTAAGCGATGCAACGATACTTTTATCAGTTGCTTCAGCATTAATTGAACGATAGTAAGCAAGTAACTTATCGTAATCAAAACTTGGCCAAGGCTCAGGTGTAATACTACTTTCGCCTTCTAAGAAGTTATCGAAATTGGCCTCAACAAACACATCGCTTGGAATTTCAAATAGGTTAAAGTCACCTACATTCACAACAGTGCTGTCATCAAATTCATAACCATCGCGTTCTAAATATTGACCACCATTACTAAATTGGCTGGCATTTTTTGATGCATATTCAAGTTGGCTCTTAGTTTGCTCAAGATAAGTTAAACCAAAGTCGATACGGGTCACCAAATCACTTTCAGGCACAAACGTACCTGTGAACTTAAAGTCATTAACCGTGTCTTCAACACCTGTACCTGTGTTACGGCTATAGTGAGCTCCGTAAGATTGATCCGCAGTCAAGCCTGGCGATAAGGTAACATCTGGCAGCATGTTGCCAGTGTTGTAATCAATACCTATAGAGTCAATAAAACCACGCGCTACAATAAAGCGGTTATCACCACCGTTTTCGTTTTTCGCTTTTGAATGAGCAACATCCATAGCCAGTGTTAGGCCATCCATTGGATACCATTTTGCATTAAGGGCAAACTGATAAGTATCAGTTTTACGTGGATTCGTTAAGTTGAGTAACTCCACCATAGTGTTACCGGTTTGCGTCATGGAAACAACTCGACCTGTGTCATCAAATTCTGCATCGGTAAAGACTGGCGTGCCTGGCGTCCAGCTTTCATCGTAGTTAACAAAACCGATTTGATAGCGATGACCATCGGTGTTGTAACGTGAATAAAGGGCATCGAAGTTAATATCGAGGGTATCAGTTGGGCGCCACTGCATTGCTAACGTCGCACCGACGCGTTCACGCACATCCTGCGCGTTGGCAAAATACATGTAACTCGGGATTTTTGAGGCAAATATTTCACTTTGCCCATCAATTTCTCCGTTGCCATTCATGTCGACTGGCACACCCGCGCTGTCTGCCCCCCAACCTTCTTCTTCATCAAAAAAGCCGCTTGCTGAGTAAGTATCTGCACGTAAGGTTTTCTTTGAATAAGCACCAGAGAAAAGCACACCAAAGGTATCGTCATTAAAATTGTCACCTATGATGAACGAAGCATGCGGGTGTACATCGCCGGTTCGCGATTCATAAATCCCTTTTGCAGAAGCACTCAAAGTAAAGCCATCTTGATCTAATGGTTTACGAGTTTCGATATCAACAACCGCACCAATGCCCCCTTCAATTAAACGTGCTTCTGGCGACTTATAAACCTGAAGCGCTCCCACTAACTCTGAGGCAATTGTGTCAAAGTTAAAGTCACGTCCTGAGTTTTCAGAAGCCAGTTTACGACCATTCAAAGTGGTAATGTTGTAGCCGCCACCTAAGCCACGCACGAGGATATTTTGCCCTTCCCCCCCATTACGAGTAATCGTAATTCCTGGAATACGCTGTAATGCCTCGGCTAAATTTTCATCAGGGAACTTACCGATGTCATCTGCAACAACAACATCTACTACTGTCGTTGCTTCCTTCTTTCGAAAGTTTGATTCTTTAATACTGCTACGGATCCCTGTGACCTCAATAACCTCAACATCTTCTTCGGCCTTACTATCGTTTTCTTGTTGTTGAGCAGTTGTGGCGAAACTGACTGATGAAGCCAGAATTGAGCTTATCAGCACACTCAAATATTTTTTTCTAGTTGTTGTTGCCATGATGATTTCCTGTTTTTAAATGTTCAGATTTCTTCACCATAAAAATGGTAATGAGTAAGGCCTTACATTTAATTTATAACAAAACGAAACAATCTATCAACAATTAATTACCTAACGAAACTTTCGATAGTTACGAAATGGTATTTCAAAATAATAAAAAAGGCGCTGAACGCCTTTAAAGATAAGGTTTTAATTTCGAAAGTTTCGATAATATTTTTTTTCGAAGATTTTCTGTGAGGTGGGCTAGTTTGGTCTTTTTAGATAATAAAAAAGGCAGCTAAAGCCACCTTTTTGCAATTATTTTTAACTGGAAAGTTAAACTGTAATCACCTCGATACCTAAGCTCATTAATGATTCAATGAACTCCGCTGGCATATTTTTGTCTGTAACCAGCACATCGATTGATTTTAGAGGTAGTACATTATACAAGGCACGCTTACCAAATTTACTTGAGTCGGTCACAGCAATAACTTTATCTGCACGGGTACACATAGTTCGATTCAACATTGCCTCAGGCTCATAATGGGTGGTGATCCCCGCTTCCGAGTCGATACCATCAACCCCTAAAATAACCTTTTTAAAGTTATACTTACTGAGTGCTTGTTCGACTTCATTTGAATAGAAAGACATTGATTTCTTTCGTAATTGTCCACCCAGCATAAACACATTTGCATCATCAATATCAGCCAGCACATGGGCTATATTAAGGCCGTTTGTCATCACCGTAAGGCCCTGCTTATTGGTTAATGCTTTGGCAACTTCTTCTGTGGTGGTGCCAGAATCAATAATTAATGAGTCGCCATCATCAACTAAGTTTGCTACAGCTTTAGCTAGTAGCACTTTCACAGCGTAGTTTTCATTATGCTTATCTTTCACCGAAAGCTCTTTAGCGAGTTTATCGCAAGCAATTGCTCCGCCACGCGAACGAACAACTAAGCCACGCTTACCTAGCTCGTTAAGATCGTGGCGAATGCTAACCTCCGAAATATCAAAGGTTTTAGCAAGTTCTTTAACGTTTACTTTGCCATGTTCCTCGGTCATCAGGACGATTTTTTGTCTTCTTTCTATTGTGGTTAGCATAGCTGGCCTGTTGTTTTAATAGCTGCTTTCAAATTTGTAGTTCAATATTACACAATTTACAGTTTTAAAGCCAAACTTAGTTTCGAAATAAAATAAAACTTTCAAAACTTACGAAATTTGTTTTATGATTGTTTCACAATAAACTTATTTGGTGACAAAAATGACAACACAAAGCTCACTGTTAGAGCAAACAGAACACACCAACCGCACGCAGTTACTGCCGATGTTGATCATTGGTGGCTTGTTTTTCTTATTTGGCTTTATAACTTGGCTTAATGGCTCCTTGATCCCATTTTTACAAATGGTCTGCGATCTCAACCATATAGAAGCCTACATGGTGACTCTGGTGTTTTATATTGCCTATACCGTGATGGCACTGCCAAGCGCTAAGATATTACAAATCTTCAGTTATAAGCATGGTATGTCGTTTGGTTTAGGCACCATGGCATTAGGCGCACTGCTGTTTATTCCTGCGGCACAAACTCAAGCGTATTGGTTATTTTTAGTTGCTTTATTTACCCTAGGTAGTGGCCTCACCTTACTACAAACCGCTGCGAATCCTTACATCGTGCTAATTGGATCTAAAGACACTGCAGCCGTGCGCATTAGTATTATGGGTATTCTTAATAAAAGCGCAGGTGTGGTGGCTCCACTGCTCTTCTCTGCGATTGTGTTTAGCGATATTGCTAGCTTTAGTCCAGAAGCCCTTGCTCAATTGAACAGCATTCAAAAGCAATTACAGTTACAAGAACTGGCAAATCGTTTAATCACACCTTATTTTGTAATGGCAATTGCGTTAGCCATTTTAGCAGCTTTAATCATGCTAGCCCCCTTACCTGATATCGAGCAACCACAATCAAGCAACAACAGCGAGAGTAAATCAGTTCTGCAATTTCCACACTTAGTTTTAGGCGTGATAGCCCTATTCTTTTACATAGGTGCCGAAGTCATTGCTGGCGACACCATTGGCCTTTACGGCAAAGAGCAAGGGGTATTGCAGTTCGCTGAGCTCACCTCTTACACCATGGGCTTTATGGTGCTTGGTTATGTCTTAGGTATTGTGTTAATTCCCCGCTTTTTTAGTCAGCAACAGGCGCTGATATTTTCTGCGTTAAGTGGTTGTGTGTTTTCGTTTGGCATTATTTTGATTGATCCACAACAAACAACGATTGCAAACTTAGTACTCTTTTGGCTTGCTGATAACAGCTTTCCAGATACCGTGTTATTTGTTGCGTTACTTGGCTTATCAAATGCGCTGGTATGGCCAACGATTTGGCCTATGGCCCTTGCAAACCTTGGCGATAAAACCCAAACTGGCGCGGCATTACTCATTATGGGTATTTCTGGTGGTGCTTTGTTACCTTTGGTATACGGTGTATTTGCACAGTACACAGGCAATGCACAACAAGCTTACTATTTGTTGATCCCCTGCTATGCGTTTATTCTTTATTACGCGCTGATTGGTCACAAGCTTACAAGTTGGCGTTAGTAACGTCTTCGCAGGCTCAGTTATTTAGATATTTAACTAGCCTGCAATTTTTCTGATGTGAAATATCCCAATAACAAAAATTCACGCACGGTAAAAATACACTTATAAATTAAATACTCGTCACGCTTGTCAGGGCTTACTTCTGAAATAAATAGGGCTTGCTGCGCCATTATTTGCTGTTGCTGTTGCAACGATATAGAAAATAAACCTTTGAGCTTACATGCTAATTGCGGCAATGAAAGATCACCTGCAGCAATCAGCTCTGCGCCTTTTAAACATGAAGTGCGTTCAGCCGCATTTAGCGTATTTGCTAGCATTAAATCTGTAAATGCGACTAAATCAAAGTACAGCTGCTCATTTGGCTCTAGCTCTAAAATAACCGCCTGCATTTGCGTGACCACATCCCGATGCGCCGCAGCTTTAAGTACCTCAAAATGGCTATCATCCGTTTTATCAAATAATTGAGTCGCAGCCACTGGCGTAATAGCGACACCTAATAATGCTGCTAAACATTTAATCGCATTTCGCCTTTGTAGATCAGCCATTAAACACTCCATTTTGATAATGCCGTACAGCATGATCAGCGGCTCTTGCAGTAAATGCCATATAGGTTAACGAAGGATTCTGATAAGCCGACGAGCACATAAACGAGCCATCAGTGACATAGACGTTACGCACACTATGAATTTGGTTATAACGGTTAAGCACTGAGCTTTTAGCATCATGCCCCATTCGCGCGGTTCCCATCTCGTGAATAGCTTGCCCCGGTGCTGAGCCTTTATCGTAAGCTTGCACATTTTGGTAACCTGCTTTGGTTAGCATCTCGACAGCTTGCGCTTTCATATCCTCGCGCATTCGCTGTTCGTTTTCACCAAACTGGCAATCGAAATTAACTAAAGGTAATCCCCATTGATCTTTTAATACCGGATCTAAGCTCATTTTATTGTGATGATAAGGCAGGCATTCACCAAAACCTATCAATGCAACTTGCCAAGGCCCTGGTTTGGCAAGCTTTTCTCGAAAAGCTTTACCAAAGCTAAGCTCTTTAAAACCGCGTCGCCAATCTTTACGTGTTGCGTATCCTTGATAGCCATAGCCACGAATAAAGCTATGTTGCTCTTTATCATCAAGGTTTCGAAAACGCGGGATATGAAAACCAACGGGTCTGTCGCCATCATTAAAGTCATCAGCAAAACCTTTTGGTTCACCAGTTGCGCCAACCCTAAAATGGTGATCCATAAGGTTATGACCAAGCTCTCCACTATCGTTCCCTAAGCCATTAGGAAAACGTGCAGAGGTTGAATTTAATAACAAGGCTGTTGTGGCTACCGTTGATGCACAGCAAAAAATGATGTTCGCTCGCTCGATACGCTCTTTTTTAGATTCAGCATCTATCACTGTCACACCCGTGGCTTGCCTAGTTTCTGGGTTGTAAATAATCTCTTTAGCAATGGAGTGAGTCTGAATGGTAAGTCGCCCAGTGCGCATTGCTGCAGGCAAGGTCGAGGCTAAACTACTAAAGTAACTACCGGTTGGGCAACCACGCATACAGCGGTTGCGCTTGCTGCATGGGGCACGACCTTGTTCAGGTTTTGCCTTGGTTAAATGCGCCACTCGCCCGATTGTTAGGTGCCGATTAGTGTAGTGGGTTAATAAACTTTGTTTAAGTTGCTGTTCTACTGCATTAAGTGCGAAGGGAGGCAAGTAAGGTCCGTCAGGTAGCTGAGGTAAGTTCAGCGCTTCGCCAATAACCCCAATGTAGGCTTCGACTTTATCGTACCAAGGCGCTATATCTTTGTAGCGCACTGGCCAATCAACGCCGTGACCATCTTGTTTGTTGGCTGCAAAATCAATATCACTGAAGCGTAAGCATTGCCGCCCCCAAGTTAATGAGCGCCCACCAAGGTGATATCCTCGGATCCAATCAAAACGTTGCGATTCTTGATAAGGGTGCTGCAAATCATTCACAAACCAATGTTTTATTGATTGCTTGGTGGCATAGCCAGTGCGTGCTTGTTTAGCTTGGTTGCGCTTTTCTAGCAGGCTAGGCCTGTCACGAAATGGCAGTTGCCAATCTTCTTTAAAGGCAGTGATATAGTCTGTACCGTGCACAACCTGCCTGCCACGTTCTAGTAGCAGTACATTGAGTCCTTTTTCGGTTAGTTCTTTAGCAGCCCAGCCGCCAGTAATGCCACTGCCAATAACAATGGCATCGAATACTTTTGCCTGCATTCTCACTTAACTTTTAAAAGATTTGCTTACCCGCACATATCGTTGCTTGAACAGAAAAGTCTTTATCGAGCAGGGCAAAATTAGCCTGTTTACCTACCGCAATACTACCTATTTGCTCCGCTTTATTTAAAAACTCAGCGGGTACTAAACTGGCCATGTTAGTTGCTTCAACTAGGCTAGCGTCGGTTAGGTTATAAAAACGTTCAACGCCAACTTCCATGGTTAATGTACTGCCAGCTAAAGAGCCGCTTTCAGTTCGCGCAACACCTTGCTCAACCACAATAGGAAGCTCACCTAAACGGTAGCGACCATCTTGTAAACCTCCAGCGCTCACACAGTCTGTAATTAGAGCAATTTTATCTGCTCCTTTTAAACGATATACCATGTTCATTATGCTCGGGTGCAAATGAATACCATCAGGAATAAGCTCAACCATTGCATCCTTGTCCATTAATAGTGCGCCGGTACAACCGGGATCACGATGATGAATACCGCGCATACCATTAAAAATATGCACACCACCACAAGCACCATGAGCAAGTGCTTGTGATGCTTGCTCAAAATTAGCATCTGTATGACCCAGCATTACACGCACACCTTTATCAGTGATATAGCGGATCATGTCGGGTGATTTAAGTAGTTCTGGCGCTAACGCAAATGAGCTTAAACAACCTTCACATGCTGCATAAATTTCATCAAATCGCTGTTTAGTAAGCTCTAAAAAAAATGACTCGTTATGCGCGCCTTTATGCGCTTCTGCAAAGAATAGACCTTCGTTATAAGCTCCCAGTAACTGTGCACCAGCCAAGCCTTTTTTATAAGCAGCCGCCATATTTTTATAAGCTTGAATTGATACGTCCCAGTCTGCGGTCACCGTTGTGCCAACAAAACCCGTAACGCCGTGCTTTGCTAAAGAACGAGAAATAGTCTCTAGTGATTCAGGGGTACCGTCCATAATATCGCAGCCTTCACGGCCATGAATATGTAAATCGATAAAGCCCGGAAATAAACTGTGCTCACCTAAATCTATTACCTCGACCTCGGGCGCTATTTGCTTGGTAATGGCAGTAATTTTACCTTGCTCGACCAAGACCACATGATCGAGTAAAACGACATCATCAGTAACAACTTTTGCGGCTTTTAAGTAATAGCGATTAAGATGCTTTGGAATTAGCATGAACACTTCCTATTATTGCAGCGCCCCGCACGCCGCTAGAATCACCAAATTTTGCACGCTTCACTTCGGGCACGGCAAAACCTGAAAATAAATGAGTTTGAATAGCGTCAGGTAGTTTTTCTACTATTGCATCAATGAGCGACAACCCACCCCCAAGCACGATAACTTCTGGGTGCAAACTTTTACTAATGGCAGCAAAGGTTTCACCAAGAATGTCTAAGTAACAAGCGAGCACCTTTAAAGCTTGCTCATCAGAGCGCTTGATATCGTTCGCCCATTCAATCGCTGATTTAGGGGATTGAGTAATATGCTGATACAAGGTTTGTACACCTGGCCCTGCAATATAACTTTCGACACAGCCATTTAAACCACAGCCACACTTCAAAACTGGCAATTGATATTTTTGTTGCAGATACGCAGACAGCGGTAAATGACCATACTCCCCCGACATACCTAAGCCTTGGTTAAACAAAGTACCATCAATGCACATACCACCTGCCGCACCAGTGCCAACAATTGCACCGAAAACCCGACTATAACCTTCACCGGCTCCGCCATTTGCTTCCGATAAAGCAAAACAACGGGTGTCATTTAATATCGCAACAGGGCGTTTTAATATTGCTTGAAGATCTGTGGCAATCACTTTACCTGTGGCACATGGCACATTAGCCGACAACACTTTACCTGCATCATTAACAATACCAGGCATCCCTATGCCCACAGCACCTTGGCAACCTGTCAGCTTATCGGCTTTGAGCACTTGCTGATAAATTGCTTGCAAAAATTGCTGATAGTCATCGGTTGGCGTGGTAATACGCCAACTTTGCTGTTGCTCTAAATTATCATTAAAAATGGCGGTTTCGATTTTTGTACCGCCAATATCAAGTCCGTAAACAGCCATGCTTTACCCAATACTACTTAGCGAGAAGTTAATGGGTAAATAGTTACCCCTTTTACAACACGGTTAACTTCGCCCGTAGGGCAAGGATTATCAGGTGTTAAACCGAGTGACATTGATTTATAAAATGCAAAAATCTGACAATAGACAATATAATACAGACCTTGCCAAACATCATCTAGCTCGACCAGTTCACTATTTAAAGCCAGCTTTTTGACCGCAGAACATTGTTGGTCATTTAATAGTTCATTATATAAATCAGCATCATACAAACTACTATAAAAATCACTCGAGGCCATCAACAACACTGCTGTTTTATCGTTAATAATAGTTTTAGGGCCATGGCGAAAACCGAGTGGCGTTTCAAAATAACTAATTAAGTCACCATTCGTTAATTCTAAACACTTTAAGGCCGCTTCTTTTGCGTAACCAATTAAGGAACCAGCCCCTAAAAACACCAAGCGTTCAATATCAGTTTGTGCAAAGTTCCTAACCTCATCGAGTTGAGTTTCGAGCAGCTGCTCTGTTTGCCTTGTCACTTGTGTAAGCTGATTAACATCAGGGGTAAAAATACATAACGTTGAAAGCAACATCGAAGTAAAACTACTGGTCATTGCAAAGCTTTCATCAAGGGTTTCTTTCGGCATAAGTACACTAAAGCTATTGCTTTTAATCGCAGCTCTTTTAGCTAACTCACCGCTTTCATTACAGGTAATCACTAAGTGATAGCATTTTTCAACGACTTGCTCAGCGATATCGACCGCAGCGACACTTTCAGGGCTATTACCTGAACGCGCATAAGAAATAAGTAAGGTTGGCGTACCCTTTTGTAAAAAACCATGTGGGTTAGACACAATATCTGTAGTGCTGACTGCGCGCACATTTAAATCTGTTTTGGCAGTTAAGTGTGGTGCTAATACTTCGCCAACATAAGCTGATGTGCCAGCGCCAGTTAATACTATTTGTAATTCCTTTAATGGCAGAAGCGGGGCTAAAAATGCGTTTATTTCTGCTCGATGTGTTTCGATAATAGCGGCGGTATTACACCATGATTCTGGCTGCTGAGAGATTTCTCTTGCTGTCCAATAAGCGTTCTTTTGCTTAAGTTCTGTTTCGTTTAATAATAAATACTGCGTCATAATAAATTCTCTCAACACCACCTATTGATTACAAGCAAGCGAATAGGTATTCGTTACTTCCATTATTTTATTAAGTATTAACTCACGCGGTGATGAGTTAATTTGGCCATTGATTAATGCTTTGTATTGCATTGGCATAAACTGACTAAGCAAGGTTTGTGGAATGATTTGCTCTTCTAAATTATCAAACAAGGTTTCTACCGTTTGCTTTATTTCATCTTCAGGCCAGTAGTAACGAATACGGTCGCTATAACTGTAAGCTCTAAATAACTTCGCTTGAGCACCTTCTGTTGGGTAAAATTTATTCCAGTAATGCGGTTTTTCAAGCATGATCCGCTCACATACATCACGTAAATTAGAACGCTTGGCAGGATCAACTAACTGGTCTTCAATATAAGATAAAGCAAATAGGCCTTCACGAAGTGCATAAGTAAGCTGTGGGCCTACCTTCAATATTGCAAAGTGATCTTGCACTAGCTCATGGTAGCAGTGATCAGGCTGATAATCCGTTGAGTGAGCCTCATAAACTAGGTTGTCGACATGGGTTATAAATTCTTTCAGTTTTTGCGCCTCATTACGTTGATAGTTAAATACTTGATGATTATCAAACTCAACCCCTGGCTGCACAACAACAGCAATAACACGCGACCACACATCACTAATATTAAATTTAGCAAACGCAGCCTGATGTAATTCTATTGTTTGCTGTACACCTTCAACATGCGACACTTCAATCGTATCATGCTCCTCAGTAGCGCCACCCGGAGGAGGAACCTCAGTACCCACTACATAGACAATATCGTTATCTTCTGAGACCGACTCGGCAGCTTGACACATCAATGCTGCACGCTCGGCAATCACAGCATCAGCCAAACGTTCTCCATCGTCATCACATGGCATACTGGCATCTAAATGAATTTTCTTAAAACCAGCGCTTGCATAGGCTTTTACTAGTTCAACAGCTTTTTCCATCGCAACCTCTGCAGGCTCATTCACCCAACACACTGGGCCTAAATGATCCCCACCTAAAATAATGCGCTGGGTACCTAACCCTACCTTTTCGGCTATTGCATGGACAAATTCAACAAAGTCATGGGGCTTCATACCTGTGTAACCACCAAACTGATTAACTTGATTCGCCGTAGCTTCAATTAAAACTTCAGTGTCATCATTGAGAGCTTGCAACATCGCTGCTTCGATAACGAGCGGGTGTGCACAGCACACAGAGTAAATTCCCTGCGCTTGCCCTACTCGATTGTTATTTATAATCGTTTTTAATGCATTCATGGTTTTCTCCAAGCAGCTTACGCTATTGGTTAGATACGTGATTTGAAATTACAGTAGCACAGCGCGAAACACTTCGCAATAAAATGAAAGACAACGAAAGACCGAGAATAAGTTAATAGCACGCTTAATATAGGGTTTAATAAGACTTTAAATGATAAACCCTGCAATTACGAAAGATTTTGAAAGTATTTAATTGTAATTAACTTTGAGTTGCGATATAACAGAAATAACTGAAACCCACTATTAAAATAATCTCAGTGATTTAGGTATCGTTATGACAATAGATAGACGTAGTTTTTTAAAATCTGCCGCAGCCATTACCGCCGCGACAGTCGTGACTGGCTGTGCGAAAAGCCAACAAGGTGATAATCAAAGCACCCCACTTGCTGCACAAGGTAAAAGCGTAATGGGCTTAGCTGTGCCAGCAATGGATGTGGTACGTGTTGGTTTTATCGGAGTTGGTCAACGTGGTAGCGGCCATGTAAAACACCTTTGTCATATTGAAGGTGTTGAAATTAAAGCTATTTGCGATACAGATCAGCTAATGCTTGATAAGTCTGTTAACTATGTTGTTGAAAAAGGCTTACCTAAACCAACTGCTTATACGGGTTCTGATAAAGCCTATTTAGACATGCTTGCTCGCGATGACATCGACATTGTGATCATTTCAACACCTTGGAAATGGCACACACCAATGAGTGTTGAGACCATGGAAAGTGGTAAACATGCCTTTGTTGAAGTACCAGCAGCCACCACAATGGAAGAATGCTGGCAACTAGTGAACACTGCTGAACGCACACAAAAGAACTGTATGATGATGGAAAACGTTAACTACGGTCGCGACGAGTTAATGGTATTAAACATGGTTCGAAAAGGCGTATTTGGCGAGTTACTACATGGTGAAGCCGCTTATATTCATGACCTGCGTTGGCAGATGAAAGAAATCGACCGTAGCACCGGCTCTTGGCGCACTTACTGGCATACGAAAGTAAACGGTAACTTATACCCAACTCATGGTTTAGGCCCGGTTTCTCAGTATATGAACATCAACCGTGGTGACCGCTTTGACTTTGTTACATCAGTCAGCTCTCCTGCGCTTGGCCGCGCAGCCTACGCAGAACGTGAATTCCCTGCAGGCCACGAACGTCGTTCACTTAAATTTACTGCTGGCGACATGAACACCAGCATTATTAAAACAGTGAAAGGTCGTAGTATTATGGTTCAGCACGATACCACTAGCCCTCGTCCGTATAGCCGCCATAACCTAATTCAAGGTACTAATGGTACATTTGCAGGTTTCCCTAATCGTATTGCCCTTGAAGATGTGCCACCAGCTATCGCGAAAATTTATCAACAGCAATATGAAGCAGAGCTCGCTGCGTGGGAAAAAGCCGGCTCGCAAGGTCGTAAGCCACATATGCAAAATTTCCATAGCTGGGATCAAGATATGGAAAAATGGCGTGCCGAATTTGATCATCCACTTTGGAAACGCATGGGTGAAGAAGCGGTTCGTAACGGTGGTCACGGCGGTATGGACTTCATTATGCTTTGGCGCATGATCTACTGCTTGCGCAATAATGAGCCACTTGATCAAGATGTATACGATGCTGCAGCATGGTCATCAATCTTCCCGCAAAGTATGGCATCGGTTGCTGATAGAAGTAATAGCAAAACAATTCCAGACTTTACCCGTGGCGCTTGGCAAACAGGCAAGCCGCTGGGGATTGTGTCTTAACACTTTCTCTCCTTGGAATACTAAAAAGCCCGCCCTTTGCCCTGCGGGCTTTTTTATTAGACTATGACCTTACTGAGCATGTGCTGCAGCACGGAAAATCGTGTTAGTTAAAAGTACATTCATGCCTTCAAGGTAGGCACGATAGGTTGGTGATTGTGTAAAGCCAATCACCATGCCTTTGCCTTGAGGTTGATGCACAAGCAATGGTTTATATGCAAGCTGCGCTTTATTTTGCTGCCAAAGGTAACCACTTGCCAGCACATCGTCTTTACCTGAAAACCACGCTAAGTTTTTACCTGAGTTAAGTTTTATTGGCGTGTAAATATCATTACCATAAGCCACCGCAACGAGGTCTTTATCAACCCCTGCAGTTAACCAATGCTCTTGATCTACTTCAACATTAGCAAGTACACCGGCTACATAGTCTGGCGATGTGTGTGGCTCGATGCTTGCCGCTTTCAAATCATCACGAGAAGTGAATAACTGTCCTGCCACTTTGCTGCTTTTATTATCGCTGCTATCGGCTTTATCTTCTCGGTAAGCTTGCTCTCGCTTCACATCTAATAAGCCGTAATCAACATTGGTGGTAAAACGGTTTGCATTACCTAGGGCAATCAACACGCCGCCCGCTTCAACCCAGCTTTTTAAATTAGCTGCGCCAGATTTACCTAATGCTTGCTCGTAATTACCTTCTGGTAAAATAAGCACTTGGTAATCACTTAAATCAGCCCATGCAAGCATTGGCGTACGAATCGCGGTTACTGGGTAGCCAAGCTGTCTTTCGATAACAAAACGAGTGTTACCGGCGCTTAGCTCACGAGTAGCGGCATCCCATGCAATCGCCACTTTTGGTGCCACCATAGGCACTGTTTTGTTACTTCCAAAGCTTGGGCCTTCAATCACCCAGCTTGAATCCACACCATCAACAATTGCACCAGTTTGCTCAGCAATTTGGCTAATTTTAGTTAGTAAGTCCTTTTCGTTTAGGCGCTTCTCGATTACTAAGCTTCCCGCTGGGTAGTTAGTTTTATCACCTAATACAAATGCTTGGTCAGCACTTTTCAGTTTAATGCCAGCTTGTAGTGCCGCTGTTAAAAATCGTGCTGCGGCCGTATCGCCCCAGGCAACAATATAAGCCACTGAGGCATCTGGGTTATTCACTTTACCAAGCAATGTGTCGTCGGCCTTAACTGCTTTACTGTCTGCGCTAACAGCGCGACCACAACTATCGCTATCAACATTAAACATCATCGGCAGTGACCAACCTGTGACATCGTAAATTTCATCACTCAGGTTACGAGCACGGCGTCTTTCTTGCTCTTTTACAAATGCCTCAGCCATATCTACTTGGTCTGTAAATGTGGTGCGTACAAATACCCCACGTGGCTGGGCGGTATCAATAAAGTAGCTACCCGCTTTATACTTAACGCCACAGGCTTTGAAATCTTCGGTTGCTTGTTTAACTTCAACACCATGTTCAGCCATTAAGGTTGCTAACCTATGAGCTCCTTCACGGTTACTTTGTTTAGGTAAAATATAAACACGCTCTTTGCTATCTTTACCGGAATCAATTGCATCAACTTGATATTGATAAAAGTCACCCAGTAATTTTTCGCGTTGATTGGCTGCACCTTCGGCGGTCGAGATTGAGGCCACAAATTGACGTTTTACAGTATTAAAATAAGTGAGCAGCTCACCAGTGTTTTTCTCAAATACATGACCTCTGGCTGAGCCGACTTCGTAGGTTGATGCAGACGCACCATAAAAAACTGGCCAGCTATCGCCGTAGCCAGGATAAAAGGCGTCAAAAATTTCTCGGGTAAAATAATCAAAGCCAAATTCATCAAAATACTTCGCATGATTTTGACCAATTGCATCCATGTTGGCGATTTGAGTTTTCGTCATATGCGGGTTAAATGGTTGAGCAGCTGGTGCAAAGTAGTAAGATTGATCGCCGCCCATTTCATGAATATCCACCACCACTTGTGGTTTATATTTATTGATTGCTGCCACTTTTCCCTTACTTTCAGGCTGAGTAAGCGCTAACCAATCACGATTCATATCAAACAAATAATGATTTGTTCGGCCTCTTGGCCACGGCTCATTATGTTCTGCACTTAACCTATCAGCACTGTGCTCAAGACCGACGCTTGCATAGTAACGTGTAACAAAGCGCTCACGACCATCTGGGTTTTGTAATGGGTCGATAAAGACCACGGTGTTGTCTAAAATTTTGCTGTTAACGGCATCATTCGGAGCTGCTAATAAGTGATACGCTGTAAATAATGCAGCATCGGTTGAGCTAATTTCATTACCGTGCACTGCATATTGAAGCCACACAGACGTCGGTAAATTTTTTATTAGCGACTTCGCTTCTTTTTCAGAGGTAATACGCGGATCAGCCAAAGCTTGTGTGTCATTCGCAAGGGTTTCTAATGAACGAATATGCTCAGCGGTTCCAACCACCGCATAAACCAGCTCACGACCTTCCCAGCTGTTTGCGTACTTAAACACTTTAATACGATCAGGCGCAGCCTGTTCAAGGGCGCTAAGATAACGGCGCATATCGCTGTAATTAGTGATGCGCTCACCTACGTCGTACCCTAGTACTTGTTTAAATGTCGGTATTTGCTTTTCGTAAGCTGTGCCCGGCCACATTGCTTCAGTATTCGTTGCACTGGCATTAAAGCTTGCCGTTATTGCCACAACACTCACTGAAATGGCTTTTATTATTTGTTTGGCGCTCATTATGTTTCCCAAATAAAAGTATCTATTTTGTACATTACAAAAGTATTGAAAATAAACAAATTAAAAACGTTAGATTGGCATAAATTAAAGACATAAAAAAACCGCAGCGATTGCTGCGGTTATTTTCAAAATAGCGGGGCTATTTAACTAGGGTCATTTCATCAAGTAGGTAACCTGCGTTATCAACTTCTTCCATTAACCAAAGCATGTATCGAATATCAACGTGGATCGCACGGGTGATCTTCGCATTAAAGTACCAATCTTTGGTGATTGATTCATAAGTCGAGTCAAAATTAAGGCCTACTAATTCACCTTTACCATTCATTACTGGCGAACCTGAGTTACCTCCAGTGGTATCAGCGCTACTTAAAAAGTTTACAGGAACTGAGTTTACTTCAAGTGGTTTAGCCGCTTGTGGCTCACAACCAAAGCTGAATAAACTACAGCTGACACCTGGTAAACCTAAGTCACCGCGGTAGTACGCACCAAACGCTTGCTTTTTATATGCTTCAAGTACTTTATCTGTAACAACAAATGGTTTTTCACCTGTGTGTTTAGCTACTAAACCACGTAGTGATGTAAAAGGTGTTTTATACACAGCATCTGCTGCTGGGTAACCATCAACTTGTGCATAGCTTACGCGTAAAGTGCCATTTGCATCTGGGTAAACTGGCTTACCTTTAGCATTATTAAAGGCGATGACTGCTTGCATATATTGCGGACGAATTTCAGCTAAACGACCGGCCATTTCTTTTTCGTCAGCCTCTTGTGCCATATTGGTATCGTATAGCGCAACAGCTAATTTAATGAATGGGTCATTTGATGCTTCAAATTCGGCTACTGATTTACCTATCCAGCTAACACGCGTTGCTGTATCTGTAAGTTCTGTTTTAGCGTAAAAAGAAGCTACAATCGCATCAAGTTCGGCTTGTGTTGTAGTGTCTGTGATACCTAAGCCATTGTTTAATGCCGCTACTTGCGCAGCTTTGTCTTGTGCTAAATAGTTACCTAAGTAGCTTAACCATAAGGCTTTATCGACTTCAGGCGTAAACTGCTTTTGTAAACGCTCTAAACGGGCTTTAAGCATAGGAAGGTCGCGCTCTTGGTAACCCATTTCACGCTCTGCATTAGGTTTTTTGCTCTCTTTTGCTAAGCGGTATAAACGAATTGCAGTGCTTAGTAAGTCTGCTCGTTTTGCATAATCAAAGTAAAAGTGACTTTGTTGCTGAGCATGTGCTTCAACTAATAATGACTTTAATGCGTGATATGATTCTGCATAGGCTTTACGTTCAGCACTTTGTGCAAACCAAGCTAGGTATTCTTGCTCTTGCGCAGCTTTAATTCCCGGAATATCCGTTACTTTAAAACCGTCTTGTAAACCTTCAAGTTTCTTTAAACGGTTGTTGGTGCTTTTTACACGAGAGGCATATTTTACCTGTGCTTCCTCATCGCCTTCACTCTGCTTGGCAATCACATCAAGGGTCATGTTGTAAGTATTAAGCAGTGTCGGGTAATACCAACTCGCTGAATAATTTACTTCGTCTGCTAGTTTATAGCGGCTTGTACGACCCGGATAACCTGCCACCAGCACGCCATCCCCTAAGCTTACGCCACTAGCATTCACTTTTAAGAACGATTTTGGCTCATATGGTACGTTATCTTCGCTGTAATCTGCAGGTTTACCATCTTTACCGACATAGCCACGTACAAACGTAAAATCAGCTGTATGACGTGGGTATTCAAAGTTATCGATGTCACCACCAAAATTACCCAATGCTTCTGCTGGGGCATAAACTAAGCGCACATCTTTGATCATTAGTTGCTTGATCATGAAGTACTCTAAGCCATGGTGAAAATCTCGAACCGTACAACGGTAGTTAGGATCTGATTCACACTCGCTGATCAACGCCTTGCGGTTCGCTTGAATCGCCTCAAAACGTGCTTTGCCGTGTAACTCAGCTGGTAAGTTACCCAGTACGCGCTCGGTTACATCATCAACTTGTTCTGTTACGTATAAGCGCTCTTGCGGGCCAGCTGGTAGTTCTTTAGATAAGCCTGCCGCTAAAAAGCCTTTTTCAATTAAGTTATTTTCTGGCGTACTGTTATTTTGAATCGCACCATAGGCACAGTGATGATTGGTTACCGCTAATCCTTTTGGTGAAACAAATGACGCAGAGCAATAGCCTAAACCAACCACAGCATTCAACGGGTACTGGTTAAGATCTGCAACCTGTGAGGCAGGTAACTCGATACCAACACGGTCAAATTCGCTTTGTAATTGTTTTAATTGATGCGGTTGCCACTGCCCTTCATCAGCGTATGCGCTACCTACAGCGACAACACCCATTATTGCTAATGAAGTAGTAATAATATTTTTTTTAATCATGTTAATCCTAGTCAGTGCAAAGCACTATTCTATTGTTGCCTGAAAAAATCGCGCTAAGACTACCATAACCTTGATTGAGTAAAGGGATATTGCGATTAACTACGATTGAGTAGTAAAAACAGAAAATAAAAAGCCCCTACTATGAGTATGCAATTGGTAGGGGCATTAGCTTTTTAAATTGTTAAGTGTTGGCTTTTAAAAAGTCATAAAGTTCATCTTTTAGCGCGGCGCGTTGGTGTTTCTTTTCATGCATATCCGCATCTTCAATTGGCGAATTTTGCAATTCAAGCTCACGAATTTCTTTATCCATCTCATCATAACGCTGCATGGTTTTCTTGAAGTGAGCATCATTTTTAGCAAGATTATGGATTAATTCATTAAACTCAGGGAATTCGTTCAATAACGAGTGTTTTTCGCCTAGCATGGGCAACTCCTTTGGCTAGAATTTAAGTTCAATTTCACTGTATCACTGTAACAAACAGAGTCAACGCAGCAACCTTGTCCGAGATCAATAATCACAACGATTCAGAAAATGGAGTAGAACTAGAAACACTCCAAGAGTTTCGTTGCTTTAAAATGACAACATATAAACGCAAATTTAATATATAAGAATAATTCCTAGACATAACTCATTGAACTGGGGATATAATAAAAATTCTATGGAGGGATTATGCGTATTGGAATCATTGAAGATCATCAGCTTGTTAGGGATAGTTTTAAAAAATTATTAGAGCTACAAACAGGATGGCAAGTTGTAATAGAAGCCTGCTCAGTCACTGAAGCAAAACTTGCCGTTAGCTTAGAGACACCTGATATATTTATTGTTGATATTTCAATGCATGATGGTGAAAACGGACTCGCATTTCTTTCTTATTTAAACACTCACTTCCCCGAAATAAAAACGATCGTTGCTTCGATGTACGACTACGAACCTTATGTTAGCAATGCTCTAAAGTTGGGCGTACAAGCTTATGTATCTAAACGCTCAGCATCAGAAGCTTTAATTGATGCGGTCAATTCAGTCATTAATGGAGGGCGTTACATCAGTGAAGATGTGAAATTTAATACCACCTCTCCGTCAAGTAAACTCACACTTTTAACACCCAGAGAGAAAGAGGCACTTCCCTTATTTGCCAAAGGCTTGAATGCCAAACAAGTGGCACAACAACTCGATATGATGCCCAAAACAGCCCATGTGCATAAAACAAATATATACAACAAACTTGAAGTTAGTAATTCATTTGAATTATTAAAAATTGCTATAGATTCCGGGATTATCACAATTGATGAACTGGCATAAGCTCGTCTCAAAAGAGTACCCTTCACATAGCTTTATAACTGAAGTATTTAACCAGTTATTGGTGTTTGCGCTTTACTTTCTTGCTTTATATTTATCCTCTTGGGTGAGTAATCATTTAGAAACCGTTACCCAAAGTAGCGCAATTTACCTGCCTGCGGGGGTGAAGCTTGCATTCTTTGTTATATTGCCTGTGCGATTTTGGCCAATGCTTTGGATTGCCTCTAGGCTTTATGCGTCATATTCAGGTGTCTATTACAATGGCGAATGGAGCTTTGATTTATTTCATGGTTTCTTTCAAGAATTAACCTATATGGCTATTGTCTACAGCTTTAAGAAAAGCCGTTGGCCGCCAAAAGTTACCTCCAATTCGGGTGCTTTGTCGCTAATTCTACTTGCCGTTTTTTCAGCTTCTTTCAAATGGTTTTTGTTCTCGAGCGCCTTTGAATTCACAACCTGGTTAGAAGGTAAGCAAGTATTACAATATCAACTCAATATGACATTAGGCGACCTGACGGGGACATTATTAGTCGCCCCAGCATTATTGTTACTTAGTCAAAGTTATAGCCGCCTGTTGTCTCGTCATCATGCGGTTATTTTTTTAAGCTTATTAGCACTGGCGCTTATTTACATATTGAGTTACCTAAGTCACTCAGATCTTTACCCCTTACTTCGCCTTGGCTCACTGCTACCGGTAATCTGGTTCTCTTATAAATTTGGTATTAAAGGAGCGATAGCTAGTGCGTTGGTAAGCAATGCGCTGATCGTTGCACAAGCAGGCCTCACACAAGATGCGACCAATACTTACATTAGCCAATTATTTATCTTAGCGAATTCAGTAACAGGCCTGCTAATAGGGACTGCCACTAACGAATTAAAAATCAAAAATAATCAACTACAAGCCAGCAACGAAAAACTCACGGCACTTCTTGAGAAAAATAAACAACTCGCTAAACGTATGGTGACTGTTCAAGAAAATGAGCGAAAGTACTTGTCTCAAGAACTACATGACGAATTAGGCCAAAACCTGACAGCTCTCAAAACAGACTTAACTGTGCTTTCTATCGCACAACAAAATAATGAAAACGCACTCGTTGATGGCCTAAAAGAAAATGCAAAAGCGATGTATGATTCTGTCTATCAGATTATGCATCATCTCAGACCAAGAGAGCTTGATGAACTAGGCCTTGTGCAGGCACTTAAAGAGGGCCGCTTTAAGTCTTTGCTAAATAAAGCATCTATCAATTACATAGCTGAAATAAGCTTAAAGGAAGCAATATCAGATGAACATCAAACAGCTATCTACAGAATTTGCCAAGAAGCTGTAACAAACTGCATCAAACACAGTACAGCCACAGAGCTAAGGCTTAGCTTGGCCGCTCACGAACAGTATATACACCTTAATATTACAGATAATGGCAAAGCGAAAGCCACACAACAACAATCTGGTGGCTACGGATTATCATTTATTGAAGAGCGAGTTATTGCGCTTGATGGCACGTATACAGTTACTGAAATAGATGGATTTAAAATTGAAGTGCATTTTGGTATTTGAATGCAAAAATTTACATTAAATAAACTTGCTTGGTAAAAAATTTTTTCTTCATATTCGCAAGCTGAATTTCAGCTTGATTGCCAATAAGCTGTAACAACAAGCCATGCGCTATTTCCTTTTCCCCCAACCTAGATTTAACAACCACCTCTTTACCAATCGCACCCTGCAACCTCGGTTTAGGAAAGTTCGCTTTGCTAACAGGTTTAAGGCCTTCATTTTCGACAAACAAGTCAAGACAGTGCTGCTTAGCGGCACAGATCCAGTCATCATGTGATTTAACAATATCGACGTTATTTAGAAAGTGTATTAACGCGCTATTTCGGCTGCTAAATTCACTCGAAACATCAGACATTTTTTTCACTTGCGCCCATTTACGAATAACGACGTATTTACCTTGCTTGAGCCTTGCTAAACTCGTCGATGCGCCCGTCATCCTGCTATACCATTCAATTCTGTAACAAGAAGAACCCAAACTATGAAGCAGGATAGTGGTATTGCCAAACTCCTTAGTACTTCCCTCAATAACACTCATTTTCAATCCTTTAAACATAAGTAAATTAGATTTAAAGGATATAAAGAACAAACCGTTATGGTAATTAGCTACTTTCTTAGTGTGCCTAAGAAAAATTCCTAGTTTGCTAAGAATGATGAAACTACTTAGGAGCAGGGAATTATGATTCAGTTTGAATGTTGAGCAAATTGGATTTTATTTAAGAAAGCAAAAAGCCCCGCATTGCTGCGAGGCTTTTATGATATTTGATGAGTCAGCCAGTAAGCCGTTGTTTTGTATGAGCGGAGTGGATTTTCTCCGCCCAAAAAACAAAAAGCCCACAGTTTTCACTGTGGGCTTTCTTTAATTTAGTGAGTCAGCCAATAAGCCGCTGTTTTATATGCGCGGAGTGGATTTTCTCCACCCTAAAAACAAAAAGCCTCGGTAAATACCGAGGCTCTTGTATAATTTGGTGAGTCAGCCAATAAGCCGGGTTCTGTCGTGGATAATCATTCGTCTAGGCCATAAATTGCTCTATGGCTCAAGCAACCTACCCGGTTCCAACGTGGGCCACGCCATAAGGAACCCTATTTGGTCTTGCTCCGGGTGGAGTTTACCTTGCAACCAACTGTTACCAGTGGCCCGGTGCGCTCTTACCGCACCCTTTCACCCTTACCAACCGAAGTTGGCGGTCTCCTCTCTGCTGCACTTGTCGTAGGCTCGCGCCCCCCAGCCGTTAGCTGGCACCCTGCCCTGTGGAGCCCGGACTTTCCTCCCCCTGCGCATTTTCGTTGCAGGCAGCGATTATCTCGGCTGACTCGGCGCGCAGTATACCTGAGCGCGCACGTCTATGCAGTAAAGAATTAGTCTTTTTCGTCAATAATTGCTTTATAAAGTGCGTTTTTCTTCAAACCAAAATACTCAGCCACCACACCGCAAGCTTTTTTCAGTGGCATTTCAGCTTCAAGCAAACCTAGCATACGACGCGCATCTTCTGGAATATCATCACTTTGCTTTACCTTACCCGGTAACATCAATACGATTTCGCCGCGCTGCTTAGTTGGATCATCCGTTAAAAACTGTTTTAGCTCGGCAACAGTGCCATTGAAAAAGGTTTCGAAGGTTTTAGTTAGCTCTTTTGCAAACACTACAGGCTGCTCTGTACCGAGTGCTTCCTCTAAATCATCAAGGCTCGCCATAATACGGTGGGTACTTTCATACATGATACTAGTAATACCTGAGTTTACCGCTTCGATAAAAAAGGTTTGCCTTGCTTTACTCTTTGCAGGTGTAAAACCAATAAACTGAAAGCGATCTGTCGGTAAACCAGAACAACATACAGCGGTAATTGCTGCACATGCCCCCGGTACTGGCGTGACATGCGCGCCCTGTTCACGGCATAAATTGACTACCGCATAACCTGGGTCGCTGATAAGTGGCGTGCCGGCGTCAGATACCAGAGCAATATTCATTCCTTGCTCTAGCCAATCAACAATTTGTTGCGCTTTTTGTTTCTCGTTATGGTCATGTAAAGCAAAGGTTTTTGCTTTGATATTAAAATGGCTTAACAACTTTCCTGTGTGACGAGTATCTTCAGCGGCTATTAAGTCAACCTCAGATAGGGTTTGAATGGCACGCTGGCTGATGTCGTCAAAGTTACCAATAGGCGTGGCAACAATGTAAAGAGTGCCGATTTTATCTGAATTGTCCTCATTTAACATTGAGGTCTCCTGCGTCAGTCAGTAATATAAGCAAATCGCGTTAACGTATCGGGAAATCATTGTGCGACTTAAACTTGTTAGTCTATTAATTGTATTGTCAGGGTTATCGGCTTGTAGCACAACCGAAAAACAACGAAATAATACAGAAAATCAATCGAGCCAATCGAGTATGGCTCAATCACAACTAACCGACGCACAATCTATGTACCAAGCGGCACTAAATCGTCACGGTGCTGATAAAATTCAGCTTTTATACACTGCACGAGATGCTGCCATTAGCGAAGAGCGCTGGTCACTTTTAGAAAAGGTCTGCCTTGAATTAGAAGCGACTCCGAGCGTAGACCAAATTCAAAACAAACTTTATATTGCACTAGCTCAAGAGCATCAAGGTAAGAGCGACTTAGCTCTGGCACAATTACAACAACTTGAGCCACAGTTAAGCCAACCAGAGCATCAAGCATGGCATCAATACTTAACAGCGCGTGTTTATGCATCGCAAGGCATGCCAAAACAAGCAATGACTTACTTTTTTAAGGCATCAACACTTAGCAGCAAAAACAACTTTACCGTTGCGAATCTCAATAAAGATTTATGGCAAAGCCTAACCCAGCTTTCTTCGTACGCACTCGAACGCTTTAATCGTGGTTCTGTGGTACAACAAGGTTGGGTTAATCTAGCGCTTTACCACCAAGTGTATTTGGGTGCGCCGGTCGAATTACACCAAGCAATGAATAACTGGTTGCGCCGCTACCCTGGCCACCCGGCAGCAGAAGTGCTCCCAAAAAAAGTGACTGAGCTGGTACAAATTGAGCCTTTAAATGTAAAACGCCTAGCTGTATTACTTCCACAATCAGGTGCCAATGAGCGATTAGGTGATGCTTTAAAAGCGGGTGTTCTCGCGGCCCTTGATGGACAATCATTAGAACAAACATTATTTATTGATGAGTCACTATCTGCTGCAGAAATTGCACTTAAACTCAGCGAGTTTAAAGCCGACTTTGTTATTGGCCCATTATTAAAAAGTAACATTGAAAAGTTGACTAGCGCGCAAACGCTTGTTGATTACCCGGTAATGCATTTAAACACCTTTGATGGTGAGCGTATTTCTCAGCAGCATTTTTTCTTTGCATTAAACCCTGAGCATGAAGTTCAACAAGCCTTAGAACGTTTTTTAACTGCAGGCTATCAAAAACCTATGCTTTTGGCACCGAATAACAGTAACGGTCAACGCTTAGTTGAATACTTCAATACGCAATGGCAACGCTACAGCGAAGTTAAACCACAAATCGGATTTTATTCTGGCAAAGACGATATGCCTAAGACTATTACAGGCCTCTTAGAAGTAGACCAAAGTAAAGAGCGCATAAAAGTCGTAAAATCATTATTTAAACAAGAAGTTGAAAGCGAAACCCGCTCACGCAGTGATATCGATGTAGTTTATATTTTAGGTGATGCCACCGAAACACGCCTAATTAAACCATATTTAGATGTTAACGTGAGTACTTTTGCTGATCGTATTCCGCTTTATGCCAGCTCAAAAAGCCACAGTAAACAAATCGATAGAACCGATAAAGGCGATTTAGATGGCCTTTATTTTACGGAACTACCTTGGATGCTTGACGGTCAAATTGCACAACATAATTTACGCCAGCAATACGATAGTTTATGGCCAGAGAATGCTGATATAAGTCAGCGCTTATTCGCAATGGCATTCGATGCAGCCAGTATGTTGGGTGATGTAAAGCAGTTAAGCATGGTACAAGGCAAACGCTTTAGTGGTATTAGTGGTCAATTAAGCATTGCCAGTAATGGTTATGTAACACGCTCTTTAGATTGGGCACAGTACAAGAACAAAAAAATTATTGCTGTTGATTTAGCAACAGAGCAACCAATTCCACTATTCATGCAATCTGCTGTTGGGATTAACGCTGCTAAATAAACGGTTATTTCAAAATACTACTAGCTCAAGGATGAAGCTATGTCGTGGTTTAAGCAATTGTGGCAAAATAGCCGCGAAAAAGGCCTGTATTACGAAAAACAGGCTGAACAGTATTTAATACAACATGGCTTAAAGACCATTGAGCGTAATTATTTTTGTAAATACGGTGAGCTCGACCTGATAATGCGCGACGGGCAAACACTGGTATTTGTAGAAGTAAAATTTAGGAAAAATGCCCTTCGTGGCGGCGCAAACTACGCGCTCAGCAAGCTAAAACAGCAACGATTAAGGCGAACGATTAGCCATTATCTTGCCGAAAAAAAGATCTCAAATCAGTTAATGCGGATAGATTATGTCGCTATAACGGGTGAGCTTAATAGCAGCCTTAACTGGTTTAAAAATGTTTACTAACGCCTTCTGGCGTCGGCTTAATTTGGTAGGTTATGCAAGAAACGATTAAAAAAATCTTTACCGAAAATATTCAAGTTCAAATAGCTGCAGGTGAAGTACTTCCGAGCGCACTTGAATCAGCAGCGTTCACCATCGCGCAAAGCCTAATTAACGGCAATAAATTACTATGCTGTGGCACCCCTAGCTGTCATATGTTGGCACAGCACATGGCAGGGTTATTAATTAACTTTTATGAGACCGAGCGCCCTTGTCTTCCAGCAGTTGCGCTTGCACAAGATCAAGTTAACTTAGGCTCAACGGCAAATAACGATGAGCACGAAACTTTTGCCAGACAAATTCGAGCATTTGCACAACAAGGTGACCTTTTACTAGCAATTGCGGTGAATGGTAATGAAAAGCAGATTATCTCAGCAGTCGAAGCTGCACTGACTCGTGATATGAAAGTCATTGTACTTGTTGGCGATGATGGCGGTGAATTAGTCGGTTTACTTGGGCCAAATGATGTTGAAATTCGTGTGCCTTCAAAACGCCCAAGCCGCATTGTTGAGTCGCACTTAGTCAACTTACACTGTCTAAGTGAGCTTATCGATTTAACCCTATTCCCACAGGAAGAAAATTAATGTTTAAACAGTCTTTAATTGTATTTGGTACCGTTTTATTGCTGCAGGGCTGTGCAGCTGCTGTCGTGGCTGGTACAGCGGGTGCTGTAACAGCCGCGAATGATCGCCGCACAATTGGTTCACAAATCGACGATAACAATATCGAAATTAAAAGCTCAATTGCTATCAGTGAAAATGAGCGCTTACATAAATATGCTAACGTTAACGTCATTAGCGTTAATGGTATTGTGCTTATGATTGGTCAAGTTGCCAATCAAGAAATGAAAGACGAAGCACAACGTGCTATCGAAGGCGTTGATGGCATTCGTAAGATACACAACCAAATTCGCATTGGTTCAAATATTGGTATAAGCACACAAACTCATGACTCATGGCTTACCTCTAAAGTTAAAACCCAATTACTCACCACAGAGAGCATCAGCAGTAATAACATCAAAGTAGTTACAGAGAATGGCGAAGTCTTTTTAATGGGCTTAGTGAGCGACTCTGAAGCAAATTTAGCAGTTGATGTAGCACGTAACGTATCAGGCGTTGAACGTGTTATTAAAGTGTTTGAATATTTATAATCTCATACCAACCCGCAATAATACTTAATCATTTTGAGGGATTAAACCTGTCGCTAACTGCGTTAAAAATTTCTCATTTAGAACAACTAAATAACGAAATTTTCGCCTTGTTATCAACGAGGTTTTATTGCCTCAAAATAGACTACTTAATTAAGCGGATTGGTATCAAACCGTAAATTGATAATAAAAAACCCGCTAATAAGCGGGTTTCTTGTATTTGAATAAGGTTATTTAATCACTCGTAAGTGAGCACCTTTTTTCTTCTCTGGTTTTGTCGGTGGTTCATCATCTGGCGTAATATCGTCAGGTGTTTCAACACTTTCTAATACCGGAGTAAAATCGTCTTCGTCCTCGATGAATTCTTCTGCAGTAAATACAGTCCCTTCACCATTCTCACGTGCATAAATTGCGAGCACAGCACCCATTGGTACGTAAACTTGCATTGGTTGACCACCAAAACGCGCATTAAAGCTAAGTTGTTGGTTGTCCATTGCAAATTGTGTTACCGCTGATGGGCTTATGTTCAAAACGATCTGGCCGTCTTGCACAAACTGTGTTGGTACTTGTACAGCAGGAAAATCAGCGTTAACCACTAAGTGTGGTGTGCACTGATTATCAACAATCCAATCAAAGAAGGCGCGTAGTAAATAAGGACGATTAGGCGTCATTATAAACGGATCTCACGCTCAGCTTCAGTTAGTGAAGCTTGGAATGATTCACGCTCAAATAAACGTAACATGTATTCTTTAAGCTCTTTAGCGCCAGCACCATTAAGCTCAATGCCAAGCTCAGGTAAACGCCAAAGTAGCGGTGCTAAGTAACAATCAACTAAGCTGAACTCTTCGCTCATGAAGTAAGGAGCTTCAGAGAAGATCGGTGCAATTGCAAGTAACGCTTCTGTAAGCTCTTTACGTGCTTGCGCAGCTTCGCTGCTACCGCTAGTGATTTTGTTAGCTAGGCTATACCAATCAGTATCGATACGATGCATCATTAGACGACTACGGCCACGCATAACCGGATAAACTGGCATTAGTGGAGGATGAGGGAAACGTTCATCAAGGTATTCCATGATGATGTTTGCCTGATATAAACCAAGCTCACGATCGATCAGTGTTGGTACTGTACCGTAAGGGTTAATCTCATGAAGTGCTTCTGGCAGGTTATCCTTTTCAGCCAGGTGAATGTCAACACTTACACCTTTTTCAGCAAGTACGATACGTACTTGATGGCTATACATACAGTTAGCACCAGAAAACAGGGTCATTACAGGGCGCTTATTGGCAGCTACGGCCATGCCTACCTCCATTATATTACAAAAACAGCAATAGGGGCTTAAGCCCCTATCACAAAATTACCTTTCAAAATGCCCAGGATTAGTGAACATCTCTCCAGTATTCTTTCTTCAGCATGAATGCCAAGATAAATAGAATCACTAAGAAACCAATTACCTTAAGACCTAACGCTTCTGACTCTAAACGTGACGGTTCGCCAACGTAAGCTAAGAAGTTAGTTAAGTCACGAGCAGCACGATCGTACTCGTCGTCACTCATTTCACCAGAACCATCTGTTTCAGTGCCAACAACTTTAGTCACAGTGTGACCGTGTTCTTCCACTTCTTCAGTGATTGGTGTTGGTAAACCTTGTAGTTCTTGAAGAACGTGCGGCATACCTACCGATGGGAAAACAATATTGTTTACGCCAAACGGACGAGATTCATCTTTGTAGAATGACTTCAGATAAGTGTAGATCCAGTCAGTACCACGAACTCGCGCTACAAGCGTAAGGTCCGGTGGCGCTGCGCCAAACCATTTAGCTGCGTCATCTTTACCAATCGCATTTTTGATGTGGCTACCAACTTTTGAGCCATCAAAAATTAGTTGCTCTTGACCAATCTCAGTAGGAATACCGATATCGCGGAACGTACGCTCATAACGTTGATACTGCATTTGGTGACAACCAAGACAGTAGTTCATGAACAATTTAGCACCGCGTTGTAAAGACGCGTTATCTTTAAGGTCAATGTTCGCATCCATTAAAGGAACCGAAGGACCTGCTGCCATTGTCAACGATGGCAATAATGCGAATAAACCGATAATTAGCTTTTTCATCATTTCGTCAACCTCGTTGGTAATGGCTTAGTTTTCTCATTCTTGCTGTAAACAAATAACAATACGAAGAACATGAAGTATGTCACAGTCGTGATTTGTGATAACAGCGTTTTGAAATCAGTTTGTGGAGTAGCACCAACCCAACCTAAGATAACGAAAGTTACCACAAATTGTGCGATGTTTAACTTGTGTAAACCACAACGATAACGAATAGAACGAACCGAGCCACGGTCAATCCAAGGTAGTAACGCAAGCACTACGATAGATGCACCCATCGCCGCAACACCCATTAACTTGTTAGGGATTGCACGAAGGATTGCATAGAATGGCGTAAAGTACCAAACAGGGAAAATGTGCTCTGGTGTTTTCAGTGGGTTAGCTGCTTCGAAGTTTGGCGCTTCTAAGAAGAAACCATTCATCGCAGGCATAAAGAATACAACCCAGCAGAATAAGATTAAGAAACCAACCACACCCACAATATCTTTCACTGTGTAGTAAGGGTGGAACGGGATTGCATCAACAATGTCTTTCTTGTTGGTGTAATACTCGTGGAATTTGAATTTAGGCTTATCTTCTTCAGCTACAGAACCTTTCTTACGCTTGATTTCAACACCGTCAGGGTTGTTTGAACCCACTTCGTGTAGTGCAACAATGTGTAAGAATACTAAGATAACAATAACTAAAGGTAATGCAATTACGTGTAGTGCAAAGAAGCGGTTAAGCGTAGCACCTGAAATTACGTAGTCACCACGGATCCAAAGCGTTAAATCATCACCAATAACCGGAATCGCACCGAATAGTGAAATGATTACCTGTGCACCCCAGAAAGACATTTGTCCCCAAGGAAGTAAGTAACCCATGAAAGCTTCAGCCATAAGCGCTAAGAAAATGAACATACCGAATAACCACAGTAATTCACGTGGTTTTTGGTAAGAACCGTAGATCATGCCACGGAACATGTGCAGATATACAACGATAAAGAACGCTGAAGCACCTGTTGAGTGAAGGTAACGAAGTAACCAACCGTATTCAACATCACGCATGATGTATTCTACAGATGCGAAAGCACCTTCAGCAGACGGTACGAAGTTCATTGTTAACCAGATACCAGTTACGATTTGGTTAACAAGTACTAACATGGCTAGTGAGCCAAAGAAGTACCAGAAGTTAAAGTTTTTTGGTGCTGGATACTGTGCAATATGCATGTTCCAAACACGTGTCATTGGAATACGATCGTCGATCCAACCAATAATTTTACCAAACATTACGCCACTCCTTTTTCTTCACCGACTAAAATAGTCGTGTCATCAAGGAAGGTATATGGAGGGATTTCTAGATTTAATGGAGCAGGTACAGATTGGAATACACGACCAGCCATATCAAATTTAGAACCGTGACACGGACAGAAGAAACCGTCGTCTGTGCCCTCTACTTTTTCACCAAAGCCACCTTGTAGGAAGCTAGGAGAACAACCTAAGTGCGTACAAATACCAACAGCAACGAAGATCTCAGGACGTTGCGAACGGTATTCATTGGTTGATGATTCAGGTTGTTGAGGCTCTTCAGACGCAGGATCACGAAGTTGACCTTCGTGTTCTTTCATCTGTTCAAGCATTTTAGGTGTACGATTAATAACCCAAACAGGTTTTCCTCGCCACTCAACACGTATTAATTGTCCAGGCTCAAGCTTGCTGATATCTACTTCTACAGGCGCACCCGCAGATTTAGCTCGCTCACTTGGATTCCAAGACGCAATAAAAGGAACAGCAGCCCCAGCCGCACCAACACCACCAACAACAGAGGTAGCTATGGTTAAAAAGCGACGTCGGCCATTGTCTACAGGCGCATTGCTCATCCACTTATCTCCACTATGATTCCCAACACTTGCCATATTGAGAACATCAGTTACAGCAGGTTAATTTTTAGAAATTTCAAAATAGACGCGATCATAATTAAAAGCCTTGATTAAAACAAGGTTATTCACAGTCTCATGCTCGAATAAACCCTATTTAATGAATTATTAATTTAGGTTAGCTCGAGTATGAAGCCGCTGGTTATGATAACGCATATAAAAAAACAATATACTGACCAAGATCAACCTCACTAAGAGGAAACAGAATTCTGCATTAGCTGTTGTTGAACTCACTCACATTACTTGCCCCCCAATTGTAGCAAAAAAATTCATCAATTAACTGATGGATTTAAGCTAATTTTGCTAAATCTTGAAGTTTTTTTACTGTAATACGCAGTAATTATTACTGGTGGTTAAATATCGAACGAAAAAAAGCTAGGTTTTTGCTAGTAGATATAAGCAGGCATTACAAACACTATTCTGGATTACGCATTAAATAACAACTTAGCGCGAAATAAATTTCACGCCTATATCAAACGTAGGAGTACGCCGTCTGAAAAATTAACGAAGGGTATTCGTGCAATAGGAGGAGTTCATATAAACGGCTATAGCCATGCAAAGCAATCTCTTTTTCAGCACTGAAGAACCTCCTACGACGTATTTAGCTTAAAGCTTCAAAACTCATTATTTCTTTCGCTTGGGATATCGCTGAAATACTCGACAAATTCCACCTCGAAACCTGCAGGGTCAATGAAATATACATTTTTACGATAAGGGTTGTCTGGCCCGTGCTTATCAATCTCATAACCGGCTGAAACAAGACGTTCAATGACAGCATTAATATCGTTTGTCACGTAAGCAAAATGGGCAAGGCCAACTTGATGTCCTGCTAAATCACGGTTTTCAGTTTCACCGTTATCGCTTAATGCCAGATACTGGTAATCATCACCAAAGTGCAACCATTTACGCGGTTTGCCAGACCACTTGCTATCGCCTTGGCTACGCACACGCCAGTGCGGGAATGCCGCTTTATAAAAGTGCAGCATGGCATCAACATTACTAACAACAAGGTTTACGTGTTCTAAATACATGGCAGTTTTCCTTTTTATTTTTAAACTACCACTAAGATAAAACCTCAAGTTAAGTTTAGGTAAAGCACTTTTTCAAATAAAAAAGCCCCACTAAAGTGAGGCTTTTAAAAATGATTTGCTATTTATGAATTAACTACCAGCAACTTGCATTTGTTCAATCAATACAGAGCCTGTTTGAATACCGCCACGGCGCTCGATGTCACCACCTAAGCCAACTACCGCTTTAAACATATCTTTTAAGTTACCAGCAATCGTGATCTCACTCACTGGATATTGGATTTCGCCATTCTCGACCCAGAAACCAGCCGCGCCACGCGAGTAATCACCAGTTACGGTATTTACACCTTGACCCATAAGTTCAGTTACTAATAAACCTGTACCCATGGTTTTTAATAATGCTTTTAAGTCAGCATGAGTTTGCTCAACTAGCCAGTTATGAATACCACCAGCATGACCCGTTGGTGCCATAGACAGTTTGCGTGCTGCGTAGCTTGCTAAAAGGTAAGTTTGCAGCTCACCACCTTGAATAATTTCACGGTCTACAGTTTTTAAACCCTCAGCATCAAACGGTGAAGACGCTAAGCCTTTTAATAAATGTGGGCGCTCAGAGATATTCACACAGTCACTGAATACTTTTGTGCCTAAGCTATCAAGCAAAAAGCTTGATTTACGATAAAGCGCTCCACCACCAATCGCCGACACTAAGTGGCCAAATAATGAGTTAGCAATATCTGCTCTGAAGATAACAGGCACTTTCATGGTTCCAAGCTTTTGGCTATTAAGCTTAGCCAAAGTTTCTGTTGCCGCTTCTAGGCCTACTTTTGCAGCGTCATTCAAATCATCTTTATGACGCGCTACGGTATAAGCCGAGTCGCGCTGCATTTGCTCGCCTTCTTTACCAATCACCATAGTGCTAATGCTATGACGAGTGCGTGGGTAACCTGCAATCATGCCATGGCTGTTACCATAAACACGTAAACCTTGGTGAGAAGAAAAACTCGCACCATCCGAATTTACAATGCGCTCATCGGCATTCAGCGCAGCTTGCTCTGCTTGATGGCAAAGCTCAATACCTTGCTCTGGGCTTACTTCCCACGGGTGGTATAAATCTAAATCTTGCGGTGCAAACTCAAGCAACTCTTTATCAGCGATGCCATTAAATGGGTCGTCAGAAGTGAACTTAGCAATATCAATGGCTTTTTCTACCACCGTACGTAATGTTTTAGGGTTTAAATCGGCTGTAGATGCAGAGCCTTTGTTATTACCGACATAAACACTGATACCTAAGCCACCATCTTGGTTAAACTCTATTGTTTCAACTTCGCCCATGCGCGTGCTGACAGACAAACCTGAAGTACTCGACATTGCCGCTTCAGCCGCAGTAGCACCTAACTTTTTTGCATGCTCCAGTACTTCGCTTACCGCGTCTTTCACTTCAGAAATGTGTTGATAAATAGGATCTTTCATCTTGTGTGTCCTAGGTTCTGATATTTTTTATAGTGTAGCGAATGCTAACACACTGAGAGACGTGCATCAGCTAATATTAATCATTAACTAAATGACGTATAATAGTGAATAGTTAAGTTTACTGAATGAGCATCCTTATGGCGAAGAAGAAAAAGCCACTAATTGAAGAAGAAATTATTTACGTATCAAAAAGCGAATTAAAACGTGAAGCCATGCAATATCATGGTTTGGGTGCTGAAATCGCAAAAATGCCGAAAAAGCAACGCGATCGTTTGCCACTCAATCATGAATTAAAAGAAGCGTTAGTTGTTTCGGATAAAGTCAGTGATAAAAGTGATGCTTATCGTCGTAACTTAAACTACATCGCAAAAGTATTACGTACAACAGAAAACGTTGATGAAATCCAAGCAATGATCGACATCATGCTTAACAAAAACAATCAAGCCGATGTTTTGATGAACAAAATCGAAACTCTGCGCGACAATCTGATCAAACAAGGTGATGAGTTGATCAATTCAACAATTGATCAATACCCTGCTCTTGAGCGCCAAAAAATGCGCCAATTAGTGCGTAGCGCCGCAAAAGAAGTGAAAGCAGAAAAGCCTGCCAAAGGTTACAAAGAGTTATTCCAGTATCTAAAAGATGCGATTATGGTTTAATTTGTATGCAGAAAGCCGCTTAATGAAAGTTATGCGGCTTTTTAAAATAACTCCGACAACCCCGTAGGAACAGCTTTAGCCGTGAATATCGCGTACAACAATCACCTAACATTTCGGTGTTAAAACACCTCCTATAACACCATCAACAAACAACAACTCCAAACAATTTCTCGCATCTCGTAGGAACGGCTTTAGCCGTGAATATCGCTTACAACAATCACCTAAATATTTCTGCGTTAAAACACCTCCTACAACCCCGTAGGAACGGCTTTAGCTGTGAATAATTTACCTATAAATAGATACAATCCCAAAAAGGATAATCACGCACACTTTTAACAATTCCAGCCCTCAATGGGTTTGCGATGATGTACCTCGATACTCCAAGTAAATGTTTTTCACTCCTTATTAAAGAATCATAATATCCTGGCTGCCAAATTTTTCGTTTAGAACATAATGACTTGTTTATGAGATATGAACTCTTCCCTTTAACCTCTTGAATCAATCGAGCTAAAGGTACTTTACCTTGTAATTGAAATAACCAATGTAGGTGATCAGGCATTACCACAAAGCAAATAGTTTTAGCTTTAATATCTTCTATAGACCTTAGAGTGTTAATTAAAACTCGTGCATTATTAAAGTCAGAGAAATAACAGTTTCTATCAAGCGTTGAAGTGGTGACAGAGTAATAATGAAATGGGATTGATACCCTATGCTTTCTTAGATTTTGATAATGTGCGGTCATCCATAACCCTCCATTTATTATCTTAAATCTAGACAAATACGAATCAGAATCAAGTTAAATCCTAGTAGTAACGGCTTTAGCCGTGAAAAAGATAAACATGTTCAGTGTTAAAACACCTCCTACAACATCATCAACAAACAACAACTTTAAAACAATTTCTCGCATCTCGTAGGAACGGCTTTAGCCGTGAAAAGATAAGCAGGTTCAGCGTTGAAACACCTCCTACAACATCATCAACAAACAACTTTCAAACAATTTCTCATATCTCGTAGGAACGGCTTTAGCCGTGAAATGATAAGCATGTTCGGTGTTAAAACACCTCCTACAACACCATCAACAAACAACAACTCCAAACAATTTCTCGCACCCGTAGGAACGGCTTTAGCCGTGAAAAAGATAAACATGTTCAGTGTTAAAACGACCCTACGTCAAAAGCTGACAGCTACTAAAACAAAAAAGGCTCTGAGCGTTCATTCAGAGCCTTTTTTAAATCGATAATCAATTACCAAATTTTTACGCGATCTTCTGGTTTGATATACATCTTGTCACCTTCTTTCACATCAAATGCCTGATAGAACTCTGGCATGTTTGAAAGAATACCGATTACACGGTAATGGCTTGGTGAATGAGGGTCTGTCATTAGACGGTTACGTAACTCTTCGTCACGATATTTACGACGCCAAATCTGCGACCAACCCATGAAGAAACGTTGATCACCTGTGTAACCATCAATGATAGGTGCTTTTTCATCACCAAGTGATAACTGGTAAGCAGTATAAGCAACGGTTAAGCCACCTAAGTCACCAATGTTTTCACCTAATGTAAGCTGACCATTTACGCTTGCATCTTCAAATGGTTTGTACTCATTGTATTGAGCAACTAACTGACCTGTGCGCTCTTCAAACTGTTTAAGGTCTGATTCGCTCCACCAGTTACGTAAGTTACCGTCACCATCGTACTTCGCACCTTGGTCATCAAAACCGTGACCTAATTCGTGGCCGATTACCGCACCGATTGCACCGTAGTTAACAGCGTCATCAGCTTCTAGGTTAAAGAATGGCGGTTGTAAGATAGCCGCTGGGAATACGATTTCGTTGTTCACTGGGTTGTAGTAAGCGTTTACTGTTTGTGGTGTCATGTGCCACTCAGAACGGTCAACTGGCTTACCTAGTTTTGCAGTCATGTCTGCATATTCCCACTCGCTGTGGCGAATGTAGTTACCAACTAAGTCGTCACCTTTAACTTCAAGTGCTGAGTAGTCTTTCCATTTATCTGGGTAACCAATTTTTGGCGTGAACTTATCAAGTTTTTCTTTTGCCGCAATTTTTGTTTCTGGGCTCATCCACTCAAGGTTTTCAATCGCAACTGCGTAACCTTTGATTACGTTATCAACTAACTCTTCCATGCGTGCTTTCGCTTCAGGTGGGAAGTTGTCTTTCACGTATACTTTACCAAGTATTTCACCTAACACACCGTTTGATGCATCAACTGCTTTTTTCCAAAGTGGTGATTGCTCTGTTACACCGCGCAGTGTTGTGCTGTAGAAATCAAAGTTAAGGTCTACTAACTCTTTATCTAAAAGGCCTGCATAGTTACTAACAAAGTGGAACTTAAGGTAGTTCTGCCAAGTAGCTAAGTCTGTATCGCTGTAAATACCCGCGAACTTTTCTAGGTAGCTAGGCTGGCGAATAATTACGTCTTCTGTTTTTATACCAGACGCATCAAGATAAGCAGCAAAGTCGAAGTCACCTGTCAGTTTGTTCGCATCAGCAACGCTCATCTTGTTGTAAGACTTAGTTGCATCACGGCTTTCAACACGGCTCCACTGCGCCTCGGCAATGCTTGTTTCAAGATCAATAATAGCTTTAGCCGCAGATTCTGCATCAGCTACACCCGCTTTGCTTAAGATAGCTGTTACATATTCTTGATAAGCTTCACGAATTTTTGTGAATTTCTCGTCATCTTTTAAGTAGTAATCACGATCTGGTAAACCTAAACCTGATTGATAAACATACATCGCGTTTTCGCTAGAGTTTTTCGCATCGTTGTTTACGTACCAACCAAAAGGTAAGCTACCGCCTTTAATGCGAAGTTCAGCCATTAAAGCAACAAGATCAGATTTGTTTTTTACTGCATCAACACTTTCAAGAACTGGCGATAATGGTTTGATGCCTGCCGCTTCACGACCCGCTTCATCCATATAGCTGTTATAGAATGCAGCTAATTTAGCTTCATCAGAGCCCGGCTTAACATTTTTGTTTGCCGCTGCTTTTTCTAGCACTTCTTTCATCGCTTTTTGCGAATCATCGTAAAGCTGAGTAAATGAACCGTAGTTTGATTTATCACCTGGAATTTCAGTTTTCTCTAACCATTCGCCGTTTACGTGATAGTAAAAGTCATCTTGTGCACGAACAGATTTGTCCATGTTCGCAAGTTCAATACCTGAATTTAAAGGTGCTTTTGCTTCAGTTACGGCCGCAGTTGCTGGTGCTTTAGTTTCTTGTTCTTTTTCACCACAACCAACAAGACCGAGCGCAAGTGCGATACTTGCCGCGGTAAGTGTTACTTTTTTCATGGGAGTCCCGTACTAATTATTTTTGAAGTATTTATCGAAAAACTAGTAAACATAATTAATCATTAGTTTTTCGCTTTCCCCATAATAAACCTCTCGCGCTAAACAATAAAACCTAATATGTAACAATTCTTATCAAAACAAGGTGAGCCGCATTTTTGAGCGGTGGGAGGGGGAAATAACGGTAAGTGAGCATTGTAGGCGCGATTTTATATCGCAAAGTGCTCTTAATACTCACAAAGAGGCTAAGAGGCGCTTCGCTTAAGAGGAAGTAAAAATGATCTTGTGGTTCCCTCATTCTTTTCTCATTCACTTCTCTTTGTGTAATTATTTTCACGCGAAATAAATTTCACGCCTACATCAAACGTAGGAACGGCTTTAGCCATGAAGTATTTTTCGGCACTAAAGTACCTCCTACGAGGAGGGCCTACAAACAACATCGTTCGGCTCAAAACTGAAAGCTGACGGCTTACTAAATTTCACGCCTGCACCAAAACGTAGGAATGGCTTTAGCCGTGAAGTATTTTTCGGCACTAAACTACCTCCTACGAGGAGGGCCTACAAACAACATCGCTCGGCTCAAAACTGAAAGCTGACGGCTTACTAAATTTCGCGCCTGCACCAAAACGTAGGAACGGCTTTAGCCGTGAATTGTTTTTCGGCACTAAAGTACCTCCTATGAGGTTGGCCTACAAACAACACCGTTCGGCTCAAAACTGAAAGCTGAAAGCTTATTGCTCAAACCTCTGCTTTATCTTTTCGATAATCTCAACATTGGCAGCTGGGAAGCTGTAATCATCAAGCTCGTTTAGTGCAACCCATTTGCCTTGTTGGCCTTCTGCGCCATGAGCAATGCCTGAGAAATCATCTACAATGTGCACATCTAAGCGCACACATTTATCGCCATAGTCGTGCTCAATAACCATCAGCTCTTCACTGCTATTAACCGTTAGGTTTACTTCTTCTAACAGCTCACGCTTTAGCGCTGCAAATACGCTCTCGCCCTGCTCTACTTTACCGCCTGGAAATTCCCATAAGCCGCCTTGGTGTTTGTCATCTGGACGCTTACAAATAAATAACTGCTGATCTTTATAAATAACGCCGACTGCAACATGCACTACTTTTTTAGTCATTTGTTGTTTCCTTAATCATAAAAAAAGCGACGCAAGCGTCGCTTTTTATCACCATGTTTTGGTTATTTTAATTTACCGCAACACTGCTTATATTTATTACCTGAACCACATGGGCACGGCTCGTTACGGCCAACTTTAGGCTCTGCACGTTGTGTAACTACTGCGCCTTCTGGTGTTTCGCCACCGATGTGCTCAGCTTCTTCGTGTTGATATTCACGAGGTGCATTTTCGCTACGGCGATGTTGCTCTTCAACTTTCTCAACATCTTCTTCAGCGCGAACTTGTACTTTACTTAAAATACCTACAACGTCGATTTTTAAGTTCTCTAACATTTCAGAGAATAGCTCGAACGATTCACGCTTGTACTCTTGCTTAGGATTCTTCTGTGCGTAACCACGTAAGTGGATACCTTGACGAAGGTGGTCCATCGCTGCCAAGTGATCTTTCCAATGTTGGTCTAGGCTTTGTAGCATAATCGCTTTTTCGAATTGACGTAGAACTGACTCGCCTACCATCTCTTCTTTTTGCTTGTATGCTTGCTCAACCGCTTGCTCGATACGCTCACGAAGTTTCTCTTCGTATAGTTTGCTATCGTCAGCTAGCCATTGTGAAATTGGCAGCTCAATTAAGAAATCTTGTTTTAAGCGCTCTTCAAGACCTGGGATATCCCACATTTCCGCTAAGCTTTGCGGTGCAATGTATTGGTCAATCGTGCCGTTTAGAACATCGCTGCGAATTGCAGTGATAGTTTCTGAAATATCGCCTTCTTCAAGTAGTTCGTTACGCTGTGAGTAAACAACACGACGTTGGTCATTTGCTACATCATCGTACTCAAGTAATTGCTTACGAACGTCGAAGTTACGTGCTTCAACTTTACGTTGAGCGTTTTCGATTGCGCGGTTAACCCAAGGGTGCTCAATTGCTTCACCGCGTTGCATACCTAGTTTACGCATCATGTTAGTCATGCGCTCACCAGCGAATATACGCATTAGCGCGTCGTCCATTGATAAGTAGAAACGGCTTGAACCTGCATCACCTTGACGACCTGAACGACCACGTAACTGGTTATCGATACGACGAGATTCGTGACGCTCAGTACCAATGATGTGTAGACCACCCGCTTCGATTACCGCATCGTGGCGTTTTTGCCACTCATCTTTAATCGCTTTGATTTGTTCATCCGTTGGGTTTTCTAGCTTTTCAACTTCGCTGTTCCAGTTACCACCTAACACGATATCGGTACCACGACCGGCCATGTTAGTTGCAATGGTTACTGTGCCAGGTAAACCAGCATCGGCGACAATGTCTGCTTCTTGCGCGTGGAACTTAGCATTAAGTACGTTGTGCTTAATTTTTTCTTTGCGTAAGAACTGCGATAAGTACTCAGAACTTTCGATAGAAATAGTACCAACAAGTACCGGTTGACCTCGCTCTTGACAATCTTTGATATCTGCAAGGATTGCTTCGTACTTTTCTTCTTGTGTTAAGTATACAAGGTCTGCACGATCGTCACGGATCATCGGTTTGTTAGTTGGCATTACAACTGTATCTAGACCATAGATAGACTGGAACTCAAACGCTTCAGTGTCTGCAGTACCTGTCATACCCGCTAGAGTGTCGTATAAACGGAAGTAGTTTTGGAATGTGATTGATGCCAGAGTTTGGTTTTCATTTTGAATGCGTACACCTTCTTTCGCTTCAACAGCTTGGTGTAAACCTTCTGACCAACGACGACCTTCCATTGTACGGCCTGTATGCTCATCAACAATGATAACTTCGTTTTCTTTAACAACGTAATCAACGTCTTTTTGATAAAGCTTGTGAGCACGAAGTGCTGCATACACATGGCTTAATAATGTGATGCTTGATGCAGAGTAAAGTGAATCACCTTCTTGGATTAAACCACGCTCAATCAGTAGCTCTTCAACTTTAATTTGGCCACGTTCAGTTAAGTGAACTTGTTTCGACTTTTCATCGATAGTGAAGTCGCCGTCGCCTTCAACGCCTTCTTCATCTTCTTTTTCTTGTAGCTCAAGTTCTGGCACAATTTTATTAATTTCGATGTAAAGCTCAGAGCTGTCTTCAGCTGGACCTGAGATAATCAGCGGCGTACGCGCTTCATCGATTAGAATTGAATCCACCTCATCCACTACAGCGTAGTAAAGTGGGCGTTGCACACGCTCATCAATGCTAAATGCCATGTTATCGCGAAGATAATCAAAGCCAAATTCGTTATTAGTACCGTAAGTGATGTCAGCAGCGTAAGCTACTTTCTTTTGCTGTGGCATCATGCCAGGTACGTTACAACCGACTGTTAGGCCTAAAAATTCAAATAGTGGGCGGTTAGTTTCGGCGTCACGTTTTGCAAGGTAATCGTTCACGGTAATAACGTGAACACCTTTACCTGTTAAACCACGAAGGTATGCAGGTAATGTTGCTGTTAGTGTTTTACCTTCACCGGTACGCATTTCTGCGATGCGGCCTTGATGTAAAACCATACCACCTAGTAGCTGTACGTCGAAGTGACGCATGCCATTTACACGCTTAGATGCTTCACGTACCACAGCGAATGCTTCTGGTAAAATATCATCTAGGCTTTGTCCGTTATCGTAACGCTCTCTAAATTCAGCTGTTTTTGCTTTTAAATCTTCATCAGAAAGCGCTTCTAATTGCTTTTCAAGCGCATTAATTAGAGCGACCGTCTTTCTTAGGTTTTTAATAGTGCGGTCATTGCGACTACCAAAAATCTTGGTAAATAAATTAGATATCATGATAAAACCGTTACAATATGTTCTTTGTTAGCTAGTCATTAGCCAACCCATTTTCTTCAATTGATAATTAATATGCGCTTATGCTCATGATGTAGGGCATATTAATTAACAATTTGTCAGTACGCTGTTTAAAACACCGCTTATTTCGTGCGCTATCATACCAGAGTCTGCGCAACATCAAACCTTCTGTGTGTGAAGATATGGAATTTCGGCAAGAAAATTTAAAAATCAGCCATAATCTTTGATCTAACCCCATAAAAAGGGTGAAAACAAGATTACTGGATAGATATGGCGACAATAAGAATAAAATCAAGATCAGGGGTGAAAAAAGCGAAGTTAATTAATATTCACAAAGAGGCCAAGAGGCGCTTCGCTTTAGAGGAATAAATTAAGATGTTTTTGGCTTACTTATTCTTTTCTCATTCACTTCTCTTTGCGTAAAAGTTTTTAAATTCGTAGGAACGGCTTTAGCCGTGAATTGCTCTAAACACTTCGGCACTAAAGTACCTCCTACATGCATTACAACAAACGCGACTATTCGGCTTCAAACTGACAGCTGAAAGCTGAAAGCTGACGGCTCGTGATCCACTTCCCTTTGTGCAAATATTTTCGCGCGAAATAAATTTCACGCCTACATCAAACGTAGGCGTCACGCTTGCTTGGCGCGTCTTAATTAAGCACCGAGCCTACAAATTAATACAGAACACGCAAACCACACCGTTCGGCTCAAAATTGACAGCTGAAAGCTGACGGCTTTATTTACTTCTTCCGCCCATGTTGCGCTAAGCGCTCTAATTTGGCTTTTAAAGATGGCGGGGCGTCTGCGGCGATGGCGCTGAGGTAATCAGCAGTTTGCTCGCTCATTTGACGTTTAGAAACAGGCTTTTGCTCTGGCTTATTTGTTGCCGATAAACGCTGTGTTGCCTGTGGATTAGCGGTAATTTTAATTTGCCCAAGCTCAACCATGCCAGCGGCACGAAAATGCGAAAGCATATCCATTTTTAAGTAATTTAAACGCAGTGCAATCGGTGCAGAAACCGCTTCAATCATCAAAGTACCATCACGGTAATTACTTACTCGGCATTTTTTTGAAAGCGTTTCACCTAAAAAGTCATCAAGAATAGTTTGTTGAGAAGACAAGCCTTGGGTTTTACCAGCATAAGATGCTAAGCGACCACTCAAGCCCGCCATAATATCGCCAACAGCCTTTGGCGCGTATCTATCTTTTGCCATTAATCTTCTACCTAAAAGGGTTAATCACCACAAAGAGAATATACCACCTACGTAAATATGAAGCTATTAGGTTTACGGAACGAGATGCGAGATGCGAGATGCGAGATGCGAGATGCGAGGTGCGAGGTGCGAGGTGCGAGGTGCGAGATGCGAGGTGCGAGGTACGAGATGCGAGGTTCGAGGTGCGAGATGCGAGATGCGAGTTATCGTAGGCGTCACGCTTGCTTGGCGCGTCTTGCATTTAGCACCAAGCCTGCAAATTAATACAGAACCAACAAACAACATCGCACGACTTAAAACTTATGAATTAAAGCTTAAAGCTCCCTTCCTCTTCCTCCACCGTGATTGTTTCTGGTACACTTTTCCTTTGTTTTTTATTTAACTTGCGCGATGACTCAACACTCTCTTACTTTAATCGTATTGGCCGGCGGGCTGGGTAGCCGCTTTGGCGGAAACAAACAAATTGCCGAAATTCCGGGTCTGGGCTGTACCATCATGGAACTGAGCATTCAAGATGCGGTTAAAGCAGGTGTGAGCCAAGCGGTAATCATCATTAATAAAAAAATTCGTGCTGAGTTTGAGGCAACAATTTTACCGCGCCTGCCTGAATCGCTTGAAGTAATTCTAGTTGAGCAAGCAATTAGTGCTGTGCCAAATGGTTATGAACACTTAGCCGCTGAACGCCAAAAGCCGTGGGGCACAGGTCATGCATTACTATGTGCAAAACCCTATGTGAATAACCCTGCTATTGTCATTACTGCCGATGATTATTATGGCGAGTCTTCTTTTGCTATTCTTAGCGAACACTTCAAACAGCATAGTAACTGGGCCATGGTAGGTTACCCGATAAAAGATACCCTTTCGGCACAGGGTGGTGTAAACCGTGGTGTATGCTCTGTTAATAGCCAGCTGCATCTAACTGATGTGGTTGAGTACCTAGATATCAAACTCGAAAATAATGTTTTAAAAGGCAACAATCCACATGGTGAGAGATTACAAATTGCCGATGATGCCCTAGGCTCAATGAGCTTTTGGGGAATAACACCTTGTTTATTTAATGACTTAGAAACAGGTTTTACTGAGTTTTTAGAAAATACTGACAACGGTGTCACGAAAGAGTATTATTTACCAAATGAGATACAACTCGCGATTAAAGATAACCGCCAAGCTATAACCGTTTATAATGCACAAGAGCCATGGTATGGCGTGACCTACAAAGCTGAACTGGATGCAATAGCACACACTTTATGTCAGTTACGTCGTAAGCTAAACGATCAAACCCTCGCCTCTTCTTGCAAAAAATAAGTAATGGAAAATTAATGAAGTCGAATCCTGTTGCAACTTATCTTTCTGAGCACTTTGGCTTAAGCACAGATAACGTAACGCTAAAGCCTATTGGCAATGGCCACATCAACACAACCATGTTACTTAAATCAGAAGAAAACGCCTTGGTTGTGCAAAAGTTAAATACCGATGTGTTTCCTAACCCTGAGCACCTAGTTGAAAATGCAAGGTTGATTGAGCAGCACCTAAGTGAAAAACACGACAATGGTGAATACAGCCTCGAAATTATTCGTCATGTTCCAACTATCGAAAGCGACTTTTTAGTTGAATGCGATCAAGGTGTTTGGCGTGCACTCGAATTTATTGGCGGCAGTTATAGTGAAGATGTTGTAGCAACTATCTCGCAAGCACAAACTGCAGCCAATGCATTTGGCCAATTCGCTTTGGCATTACAAGATTTTCAGGCTGAACGGTTACATCATGTGATCCCTGATTTTCATAACTTAGCGATGCGCTTTGACGCTTTCAAAAAAGTCATCGAAAAAGATCCTGTAAACCGTGTGGCACTTTGCCAAGACGACATCGATTTTTGTTTAGCTCAGCAATCACTTGTTGAAGAACTAAAACAGCTTGAAGGAAATATTCCTTTAAGACCATGCCATAACGACACAAAAATCAACAACATGCTGTTTTGCACACAGTCAGGTGATGCAAAAGCAGTCATCGACCTCGATACCTGTATGCCTGGCTATTGGTTATTTGATTTTGGCGATATGGTGCGTACCTTCTGCTCTCCTGAGCAAGAAGATTCAACCAACCTAAGTAATGTACGTGTTCGTGAAGAAATCTTCGCCGCCATAGTTAAAGGTTATGTTGAACCACTACAAGATGTGATCACCGACGCCGAAAAAGAAAGCTTCTGGTTAGGCACCAAAGTCATGACCTTTATGATTGGCCTGCGCTTTTTAACAGACTTTATTGATGGCAATAATTACTTTGCCACCAAACATGCAAACCACAACCTAGAACGCGCCCGCAACCAGTTTGCTTTGTATCGCGACATTCTTGAAAAAGAACATACGTTAAAAGCGATTTTAGAGATAAATAAGGGGTAAAGTTGCGAGTTATCGTAGGCGCGATTTTACATCGCGCAATAAAAAGATAACTCGGGAAATAAATTTCACGCCTACACCACCGTAGGCGTCAAGCTTGCTTGGCGCGTCTGACATACAGCGCCCAGCCCACATATAAATGCATAACCAAAATTGATCTTCAAACTAACAGCTCCTTAAATTATCGGCACTAAAGTACCTCCTACATGCATTACCAACAAACACCACCGTTCATCTGTAAACTGACCGCTAAAAGCTGACAGCTTCTTAAATTTCACGCCTACATCAACACGCAGTAACGGCTTTAGCCGTGAATAGTTGAACGCTCATCCATTGCTCTATTAGTCAATAACTTCTATTCTAAAACCTCGCTTAAAGATCAGGAGATTATTATGCATATAAAACACCACGGAGCGGTGAAAGGCGTAACTGGGTCTTGCCATCAGCTATTTATTGATGATGCAAGTTCTGTACTTGTTGATTGTGGGCTATTTCAAGGGGAAGACAGCAAACAAGACCTAGCAATTGAGTTTGATATATCAACTCTAAAAGCGCTGATTGTCACACACTGCCATATAGACCATGTCGGTCGCATTCCCTACTTACTTGCCGCAGGTTTCAAAGGGCCTATTTTTACCTCTATTGCCACCGCCAAGTTATTACCTATGGTGATTGAAGATGCCTTAAAAGTAGGTGTAACTCGCGATGAAGCAATAATCCGCACTTGCTTAAAGTTACTAAAACAGCAAATTGTCTCTCTCGATTTCAACACATGGTACTCCATTCCCGTAGGAGTGGGCTTTAGCCCCGAAAAAGTAGCCTCAAGCAAGCAAAATTCATTATATAAAATCCGCCTGCAACGCGCCGGTCACATTTTAGGCTCTGCCTATGTTGAAATTGAGCTAGGTACAAAGCCTAACACGCATAGAGTGGTATTTTCAGGTGATTTAGGTGCACCTTACACGCCATTATTACCGACGCCAAAGCCACCTTATCGTGCCGATACATTAGTTATTGAGTCGACCTATGGTGATAAATTCCATCAAGGTCGTAAAGAGCGCGTAGCCGTACTTAAAAAGGTTATAGAACGTGCCGTAAGTGATAATGGCGTGGTACTCATACCGGCCTTTAGCATTGGCCGAACTCAAGAGCTTCTCTATGAGTTTGAACAGCTTATTCACTCTGCAAGCAAACGTTCTATGTGGCATAAACTGCAAATTATTGTAGATTCGCCAATGGCAGCCAACTTCACAAATGAATATTTACACTTTAAAGCGCTATGGGATAACGAAGCAAAAAAACGCGTAAAACAAGGACGCCACCCGCTCGACTTTAACCAACTACACACCATTGATAGCCACCAAGAACACCTTGCCCTCATAAACTTTTTAACCTCAAAACAGCAACCAGCAATAATCATCGCCGCCAGTGGTATGTGTAATGGCGGCAGAATAGTTAATTACCTAGAACGGTTTTTACCCGACAAAACAACCGATGTCATTTTTGTTGGCTACCAAGGGCAAGGAACCTTAGGCCGAGATATTCAAAAGTACGGCCCACGCGGCGGTTATGTATTTATCGATAATCAAAAAGTCATGATTAAAGCGCAAATTCATACCATCAGCGGCTACAGCGCCCATGCAGATCAAAAAGGACTTATCAGATTTGTCACCGGCATGCGCAAAAAGCCAAGTTTAATCAAAATCGTCCATGGTGATGGGCAAGCCAAACAAGCACTAGCAGAAAAGCTTAAAGCAGAGTTAGGCGAAAGAGTAGAGATAGTGGTTAGTGGTTAGTGGTTAGTGGTTAGTGGTTAGTGGTTAGTGGTTAGTGGTTAGTGGTTAGTGGTTAGTGGTTAGTGAGTAACGAGTTGCGAGTTGCGAGTTGCGAGTTGCGAGTTGCGAGTTGCGAGTTGCGAGTTGCGAGTTGCGAGTTGCGAGTTG
>NZ_JAATOU010000012.1:0-136671 GCF_011806445.1 Pseudoalteromonas sp. HF66 | reverse complement strand
AAAAATATGCCATTAATCGAAAGATTAATTGGTATCTACTTTAGTATTCTCATCATTATTTGATGAATTAACTTCTGGCGAAGTTAACAGCTGTCACTAACAAAGACCCGTTTGGGTTGTATGGTTAAGTGACTAAGCGTACACGGTGGATGCCTTGGCAGTTGGAGGCGATGAAGGACGTATTAACTTGCGATAAGCCTAGTCAAGCTAGTAAAAAGCGCTTGAGACTAGGATTTCCGAATGGGGAAACCCACCTGCTTGCAGGTATCGTTAACTGAATACATAGGTTAACGAGGCGAACGCGGAGAACTGAAACATCTAAGTACCCGTAGGAACAGAAATCAACCGAGATTCCGGAAGTAGCGGCGAGCGAAACCGGACCAGCCCTTAAGCTTATTATGTGTTAGTGAAACATTCTGGAAAGTTTGACGATACAGGGTGATAGTCCCGTACACGAAAATGCATCTTAAGTGAAATCGAGTAGGTCGGAGCACGTGAAACTTTGACTGAATATAGGTGGACCATCATCTAAGGCTAAATACTCCCAACTGACCGATAGTGAACCAGTACCGTGAGGGAAAGGCGAAAAGAACCCCTGTGAGGGGAGTGAAATAGAACCTGAAACCGTGTACGTACAAGCAGTAGGAGCCCTTCGAGGGTGACTGCGTACCTTTTGTATAATGGGTCAGCGACTTATATTTTGTAGCGAGGTTAACCGATTAGGGTAGCCGTAGTGAAAGCGAGCGTTAACTGCGCGTTTAGTTGCAAGGTATAGACCCGAAACCCGGTGATCTAGCCATGGGCAGGTTGAAGGTTGAGTAACATCAACTGGAGGACCGAACCCACTAACGTTGAAAAGTTAGGGGATGACCTGTGGCTAGGAGTGAAAGGCTAATCAAACCGGGAGATAGCTGGTTCTCCCCGAAATCTATTTAGGTAGAGCCTCGGACGAATACTTACGGGGGTAGAGCACTGTTAAGGCTAGGGGGTCATCCCGACTTACCAACCCTTTGCAAACTCCGAATACCGTAAAGTACTATCCGGGAGACACACGGCGGGTGCTAACGTCCGTCGTGAAGAGGGAAACAACCCAGACCGCCAGCTAAGGTCCCAAAGTCATAGTTAAGTGGGAAACGATGTGGAAAGGCCCAGACAGCCAGGAGGTTGGCTTAGAAGCAGCCATCCTTTAAAGAAAGCGTAATAGCTCACTGGTCGAGTCGGTCTGCGCGGAAGATGTAACGGGGCTAAACTATGCACCGAAGCTGCGGATTCAAAATTTATTTTGAGTGGTAGGGGAGCGTTCTGTAAGCCGTTGAAGGTGTACCGGGAGGTATGCTGGAGGTATCAGAAGTGCGAATGCTGACATGAGTAACGATAATGCGGGTGAAAAACCCGCACGCCGGAAGACCAAGGGTTCCTATCCCATGTTAATCAGGGTAGGGTAAGTCGACCCCTAAGGCGAGGCCGAAAGGCGTAGTCGATGGGAAACGGGTTAATATTCCCGTACTTGGTATAATTGCGATGGGGGGACGGAGCAGGCTAAACAAGCATGGCGTTGGTTGTCCATGTGAAAGTGAGTAGGTTGAGAGTTTAGGAAAATCCGGACTCTTAAGACTGAGACACGAGACGAGCACCCAAGGGTGTGAAGTTGTTGATGCCATACTTCCAGGAAAAGCCTCTAAGCTTCAGATTATACCGAATCGTACCCCAAACCGACACAGGTGGTCAGGTAGAGAATACTAAGGCGCTTGAGAGAACTCGGGTGAAGGAACTAGGCAAAATCGTACCGTAACTTCGGGAGAAGGTACGCTCCTATCTGTGATGAGACTTGCTCTCTAAGCGGACGGGAGCCGCAGTGACCAGGTGGCTGGGACTGTTTATTAAAAACACAGCACTGTGCAAAATCGCAAGATGACGTATACGGTGTGACACCTGCCCGGTGCCGGAAGGTTAATTGATGGGGTTAGTTTTCGGACGAAGCTCTTGATCGAAGCCCCGGTAAACGGCGGCCGTAACTATAACGGTCCTAAGGTAGCGAAATTCCTTGTCGGGTAAGTTCCGACCTGCACGAATGGTGTAACCATGGCCACGCTGTCTCCACCCGAGACTCAGTGAAATTGAAATCGCAGTGAAGATGCTGTGTACCCGCGGCTAGACGGAAAGACCCCGTGAACCTTTACTACAGCTTGGCACTGAACATTGAACCTACATGTGTAGGATAGGTGGGAGGCTTTGAAGCAGAGACGCTAGTCTTTGTGGAGCCGTCCTTGAAATACCACCCTTGTAGTTTTGATGTTCTAACGTTGGTCCCTAATCGGGATTACGGACAGTGCCTGGTGGGTAGTTTGACTGGGGCGGTCTCCTCCCAAAGAGTAACGGAGGAGCACGAAGGTTGGCTAAGTACGGTCGGACATCGTACGGTTAGTGTAATGGTAGAAGCCAGCTTAACTGCGAGACAGACACGTCGAGCAGGTACGAAAGTAGGTCATAGTGATCCGGTGGTTCTGAATGGAAGGGCCATCGCTCAACGGATAAAAGGTACTCCGGGGATAACAGGCTGATACCGCCCAAGAGTTCATATCGACGGCGGTGTTTGGCACCTCGATGTCGGCTCATCACATCCTGGGGCTGAAGTCGGTCCCAAGGGTATGGCTGTTCGCCATTTAAAGTGGTACGCGAGCTGGGTTTAGAACGTCGTGAGACAGTTCGGTCCCTATCTGCCGTGGGCGTTTGAGAATTGAGAGGGGTTGCTCCTAGTACGAGAGGACCGGAGTGAACGAACCGCTGGTGTTCGGGTTGTCATGCCAATGGCACTGCCCGGTAGCTACGTTCGGAACTGATAAGCGCTGAAAGCATCTAAGCGCGAAGCAGGCCTCGAGATGAGTTCTCACTAGACTTTTAAAGTCTCTGAAGGGCCGTTGAAGACTACAACGTTGATAGGCAGGATGTGGAAGTGGTGCGAGCCATTAAGCTAACCTGTACTAATTACCCGTGAGGCTTAACCATACAACGCCAAACGCGTTTTGTGACAGCGTAACAGACAGAAGTTAAGAAACTAAAGTAGACATTTACTTGATATCAGAATTCCAGATTTTAGTTGATTGCTAAGGCGATTAACGACCCAAATTTGCTTGGTGACAATAGCGTTTTGGACCCACCTGACCCCATGCCGAACTCAGTAGTGAAACGAAACAGCGCCGATGATAGTGTGGCATTTGCCATGTGAAAGTAGGACATTGCCAGGCTCCAAATTAAAGAAAGCCCGATTCGAAAGAGTCGGGCTTTTTTGCGTCTGGAGCTGTCAGTTTTCAGCCGTCAGCTGAAATGTGGGGTTGTATAGTGCAGAGACTCCCTCAGCAACAAAACTTTGTAGGAGGCACTTCAGTGCTGAATTAAGCCCATAATAAAACATGCATGGCTACGATTAGACTTAAAGCTTTATTCTTGCAACTCCCAATTCGCTCATCTGCCGTTCATTAAATTAACTTTGCTTTGTTTATGGCTTTGATTTAGGATCAAATCAGTTTAAAAGCAAGAACTAATGGCCTGTGTCTAGATTACTTATTTGTTTATTATTATTTTTTTCGAGTGCTTCAAGCTTTGCAGTTGAAGTGACTAATTTATATCAAGATACCCTCAAAGTTGCGGACAAATCACGTGATGCTCGTTTGGCAGCAAGTCGTGAAGCGCTGCTAAATGTATTGGTGAAAGTGAGTGGTGATACAAGCGCTGATCAAAACTCTGTAGCTAAACAGCGTATCCGCGACATTTCAGATTATATGCTCAAATTTGAATATGACGAAAAAGCAGATGGTAGTTTAAATCTGGTTGTTAAGTTTGAAGCTAACAAAATTAATGCATTGCTTAAAGATCTAGGCTTGCCATTGTGGGGCACGCGTCGTCCATTAGTGGCTATTTGGTTAGCGATTGAAGATAATTGGCGTCGTGAACTAGTTACACAAGAGTCGTATCCGCAGCTTGAGCAACTTATTTATGACAAAGCGGATCGTCGTGGTTTACCTGTAGTTGTACCATTACTAGATTTGCAAGACCGCGCTATCGTTGGCATTCCTGAAGTATGGGGTAACTTTTCTGAGCCCGTCGAACAAGCTTCCAGCCGTTACAGCGCAGAGCGCAGTATTACCGCAAGAATGTATCAACAGGCTGATTCAGAAACGTGGATCCTTGATTGGCGTTTTACTAATGCAGAATTATTTGATACTAATCGTTTGATGGGTGATAAGCAGCAAATTGTTGCTGATATGATTGACAGTTTAGCGGGCGGTTTAGCACAAGAGTATGCAATCGATCCTACAATGATTGGCCAAGTAGCTACAGCTACCTTTTATCTTAAAGGCATTAATAACTTCGTAGATATTGAATTCGCTAAACGCCGCTTAGAAAGCTTAAGTGTTGTTACACGAGCAGTGATATCTGTACGTACTCCAGATGCAGTGCAATTTACAGTAAATCATACTGGCAGCATGAATGATTTCAGAAAAGCGTTAGAGCTTGATACTGCCTTTAAAGCCCATCAGGATCCTCGAGACTTTTATCAGGTAGTCAACAAAGACGAACTTGAATATCAATGGAAGGGGCTTTAATCACAGTGCAAGAACCAATGCAAATGGCATTGCCAGTTACTTTGCCTGATGATGAAACATTTACTTCTTATTTTGGTGGCGAAAATTCTCTTGAAGTTAGTCACCTTAAAGATGCGTTTACAAAGCTTAGTAATAAATTTCAATATACCTACTTATGTGGATTAGGTGATTCTGGCAAGTCACACCTTTTGTATGCTACCTGTATTCACGCACAAGAGCGTGGCTTATCAACTATGCTGCTTTCGATGCGTGAAGTGATTGATTATGGTCCTGTTGTACTTGAAGGCCTCGAAAATCTTGATGTGCTATGTATTGATGATGTGCACCTGGTGGCCGGAAATGATGTATGGGAAAAGGGATTATTTAACTTTTTCAATCGGTTCAATGAGCCTGGTAAATACCTTGTTGTAACAGCTGATTTATTACCCGATATGTTGCATATTAATTTACCTGATTTAGTATCTCGTTTGAAATGGGGCACGACATTGCAAATTCGCTCAATGAGTGATGATGACAAAGCCGAAGCTTTAGTTCGACGTGCTCACATGCGTGGTCTTGAACTTACCGAAGAATGTGCACGCTTTTTATTAACGCGATTAAGCCGTGATATGCGCGCATTATTAGATGTTTTAGATAAACTTGACCATGCCTCAATGGCTGCACAAAGAAAATTAACAATTCCTTTTATAAAATCAACGTTAAAGCTTTAGTAGGGCTAGAATCTAGTCCTTGCTTTCAGTTATCATTAGCTATTACAAAAATCCTTCTGTGAAAGACCAGGTACTCAATGAACTTAGAAAATATTTTAGCGCAAGCACTAGAGGCTGTTGCCAGTGCGAATGAAATCGCGCAATTAGAAGATATCAGGGTTAATTACCTTGGTAAAAAAGGTGAAATCACCAACTTACTTAAAACGCTTGGCAAGATTGCCCCTGAAGAGCGTAAAGAAGCGGGTCAAGTGATTAACCAAGCAAAACAAGAAGTACAAACAGCGATAAACGAAAAGCGTGAGTTACTAGCAAGTAAGGCTCTTGAAGAGAAGCTAGCGGCAGAAACGATCGACGTAACTTTACCGGGTCGTGTTATGCCTACAGGTGGCTTACACCCAGTAACTCGTACAATTGAACGTATAGAAAGCTTTTTTGGTGAGTTAGGTTTTGCGGTTAAATCAGGTCCTGAAGTTGAAGATGATTTTCATAACTTCGATGCGCTAAATATTCCTGAGCACCATCCAGCGCGTGCTGATCATGATACTTTCTATTTCAACCCAAAACTTGTGTTACGTACGCAGACAAGTGGTGTACAAATTCGTACCATGGAAACTGAACAGCCACCACTGCGTATCATCTCTCCAGGCCGTGTTTACCGTAATGATTATGACCAAACACACACGCCAATGTTCCATCAAGTCGAAGGCTTAATGGTTGACACAGATGTAAGCTTCACTGAGTTAAAAGGTATTCTGCACGACTTCTTACGCAACTTTTTTGAAGAAGACATGGAAATTCGTTTCCGTCCTTCTTACTTCCCATTTACTGAGCCATCAGCTGAAGTTGATGTTATGGGTAAAAACGGCAAGTGGTTAGAGGTATTAGGCTGTGGCATGGTTCACCCTAACGTTCTTAAATCAGTGGGTATTGATCCAGAAAAATACACTGGCTTCGCATTCGGTATGGGTGTTGAGCGTTTAACCATGTTGCGCTACGGCGTAAACGACCTACGTGCATTTTTCGAAAACGATTTAAAATTCCTAAACCAGTTCCGTTAAGAGTGAAGATATAAAATGAAATTTAGTGAAAAGTGGTTAAGAGAGTGGGTTAACCCAGCAATCGACACGCAGGCTCTTTCGGAACAGTTATCAATGGCTGGTCTTGAAGTTGATGGTGTTGAGCCAGCGGCTGCGGAGTTTACAGGCGTTGTTGTAGGTGAAGTTGTTGAATGTGGTCAACACCCTGATGCTGATAAGTTACGTGTGACGAAAGTAAACGTAGGTGGTGATGAGCTACTTGATATCGTTTGTGGCGCACCTAATTGTCGTCAAGGTTTAAAAGTAGCGGTTGCTACTGTAGGCGCTGTATTGCCAGGCGATTTTAAAATCAAAAAAGCCAAACTTCGTGGTCAACCTTCGCATGGTATGCTTTGCGCATTCGTTGAGTTAGGTATCAGCGAAGAAGGCGATGGCATCATGGAATTACCAAGTGATGCACCAATCGGCACTGATTTACGTGAATACTTGAGCCTAGACGACAACATTATTGATGTTGACTTAACACCAAATCGTGGTGATTGTTTAGGTATCAAAGGTCTGGCGCGTGAAGTGGGCGTACTTAACAGTGTTGATGTAAATACACTTGAAATCACACCAGTTGCTGCAACGATTGACGACAAAGTATCGATTGAGCTTGTAAATGATGAAGCGTGTCCTCGTTATTTAGGTCGTGTAATCAAAGGTATCAACCTTGATGCAGAAACACCACTTTGGATGGTAGAAAAACTTCGTCGCAGTGGCATTCGCTCAATTGACCCGGTAGTTGATGTTACAAACTACGTGTTACTAGAGCTTGGTCACCCAATGCATGCATTTGATTTAAATGCGATTGAAGGTGGCATTAAAGTACGTAGCGCAAACGCGGGTGAAGAGTTAGTTTTACTAGATGGCAACACTGCAAAACTTAACGAGTCTACACTTGTGATTGCTGATCACAACAAAGCACTTGCCATTGCAGGTATTTTTGGTGGTGAAAAGTCAGGTGTGACTGAAGCAACATCAGACATCTTATTAGAAAGCGCATTCTTTAACCCTGTCGCTATTGCAGGTCAAGCACGTAGTTACGGCTTACACACTGATGCATCACATCGCTACGAGCGTGGTGTTGATTTTGCACTACAAAAAGATGCTATGGAACGTGCGACTGCATTACTACTTGAGATTGTCGGCGGTGAAGCTGGCCCTGTAGTTGAAGCAGTAGCCACTGATAAATTACCAAAAGTGACAGAAGTGCGTTTACGCCGTGAGCGTTTAGACCGTGTAATTGGCCACCACATTGATGATGCAAAAGTGACTGACATCCTAACGCGTTTAGGTTTAGATGTGAAAATTGTTGATGGTGTATGGAGCGCTGACGTACCGAGTTACCGTTTTGATATTCGTATTGAAGAAGATTTAATTGAAGAAGTTGCGCGTGTTTACGGCTATAACAGCATTCCTAACGTTGCACCAACTGCTAAATTAAAAATGACTAACCATGACGAGTCTCATGTTGCGGTAACTAAATTCCGCAATACACTTGTAACACGTGGTTACCAAGAAGCAATTACTTACAGCTTCGTTGATCCAAAAGCACAAGCAATTTTACATCCGCAAAGTGATGCGCTTGTATTACCACACCCAATTTCGGTTGAAATGTCAGCAATGCGTGTGAGCTTAATGCCGGGTCTATTAGCGTCACTAGTTTACAACCAAAATCGTCAGCAACCACGCGTACGTTTATTTGAGCATGGCCTTAAATTCTTACGTGAGGAAAATGCTGAAAACGGTGTAAACCAAGTTGCTGTCATTGGTGGTGTAATCTCTGGTCTTGCACACGGTGAACATTGGGTTCAAGAAAAGCGTAGCGTTGATTTCTATGACTTAAAAGGTGATGTTGAAGCACTTTTAGCAATTAGTAACGATTCATCACGTTTTGAGATAAAAGCAGAGCAGTCTGATGGCTTACACCCAGGCCAATCAGCCGTTATTTATGTTGATGGTAAAAAAGTAGGTTTTTTTGGTGCAGTGCACCCACAAGTGCAAAAGTCACTAGATATCAATAACACAGCATTTGTGTTTGAATTCGAAATGTCTGCACTAGAAAAAAGAAAATTACCAGAAGCAGTGGCAGTGTCGAAATTCCCGTCAAACCGCCGTGATATCGCGATTTTAGTGGAAGATCACGTAAAATCTGGCGATATTTTAAATGTCATAGAAAAAGTTGGCGGAAATCAATTGGTTGACCTAAACTTATTCGATGTGTATAAGGGCAAAGGTATTGAGCCAAATTATAAGAGTTTGGCGATTGCTCTAACACTGCAAGCGGTTGATAGAACGCTCGAAGAGAAAGATATCAATCAAGTAGTTGATAATGTGGTGGCCGCACTGGCCGAACAATTTAACGCATCGTTGAGGGACTAGATATGGCGCTTACTAAAGCCGACATAGCTGAACACCTATTTGAAAAACTCGGGATCAATAAAAAAGATGCCAAAGATTTAGTTGAAGCGTTTTTTGAAGAAATCCGCTCAGCGCTAGAAAAAGGCGAGCAGGTTAAGCTCTCTGGATTTGGTAACTTTGATCTTCGAGATAAAAAAGAACGTCCAGGCCGCAATCCGAAAACAGGTGAAGATATTCCTATTTCGGCGCGCCGAGTTGTGACTTTTAGACCAGGTCAGAAGCTAAAAACTCGTGTAGAAGTTGGTACAAGCAAAGCAAAATAAGAAAAGGCAGCGTTAGCTGCCTTTTTTATTTGTTTAAGTATTTACTTGCGAGCTATCAAAAGCTAAAAACCGCGTGGTGATACGAAGTTTCCTCCTTGGATACTGTCGTAGGTTTTTTGTGCTAAATCATCTAAGCTGTCTAAGCTTTTACCTGCGGCAGCGAGTTGATGCTCAATAGGTAAAATATCGACATCTTCATACCCTGATAATTGTGCTACACGTGCAAAGGTGTAGGCATGCTTATACTTTTCATGTTTGTAGAATAAGCTCACGAGAGTAGGGTAGATCTCAGGGTTGGGTGTTGCACCTGCTTTATTTAGCTCTAGCGTTTTGTAAAGCAAATCAATGGTTTTTTCATCATCAAACTTCACGTAGTAGCTCGCTAAGAAAAACTGCATTTCGGCATCTTCAGTGACGCGTTTATCTTGTTTTTCTTCAAGGGCGAGTAACTTAGTTAATGCAGATTGGTCATTATTACGTGACCAATGGTAATACAACAAACCTGGGTGGTCAGTATTTTTGGTATCTTGAAAAATTCGCGTCATTTCTTTAATGCTCGTTAAATGGCCTTCAACGCGAGACGTGGTTTTTTCTTTTAGTTTTATATGCTCAATCTTGGCGGCAAGAGACACACATTGATCGTATTTCTCAAAATCCTTTAATAATTGGTATTTGTTCTCGTCTGTTGGTGACTTATATTCAACGTAACGTTGAATGATAACTTCGGCACGTTGCTCTTTACAGTGACTGTCTTTATTCAAATCACTACAGAAGCCAGGTGTTTCGTCGCACACTTTTGCCAGTGTAAGTGGATCTTCACAGCCTGCTAATGCCAATAAACCAAGCAACACACTTGCTCTTAATAACATTCCTTAACCTCAACTTAATTTGTACTACTTTATTCTAGCGCAATGATTTGTTCTGTAACAGTGGAGAATCGTTTGAGTTTAAATTAGAATACCCCTGCCTGAGATGTGTTGCTCTCAAATCACAGCACATTTTTTAAGGCTATCCGTTCAAAATTGTTTAATTAGGTAAAAAAAATGACCTCATCTCACGAGTTAGAATACACAAGTAGCTGGCAAGAACGTCAAGATTACGCAGAAAGTATGCAACCTATTATTGGTAGACTTTACCGTAATCGTGGTATCGAAATCGCTGTATATGGCCGTCCTCTCGTTAATGCCAGTACAATCGATATCATCAAAGCGCATAAAACAGTTGCTCAGTTTGAAGGTACCAAACTACGTTTACGTGAAAGCTTCCCTTTCTTAGAAGCAATTAGCAAAATGGACTTAAACTCTGCACGTATCGATATTGGTAAACTAGCGTATGGTTATTTGTTTACAGATGCTGCAAAAGGTCGTTCAGTTGAAGAGTACTTAACTGACGAACTCGCAGAAATCGCAAACTCTGAGCGCAAAGAGCCACGTGATGTTGTGTTATACGGTTTTGGGCGTATCGGTCGTTTATTAGCACGTCTATTAATCGAAAAATCTGGCCCTTACGCAGACCTGCGTTTACGTGCAATCGTTGTACGTGGTGGTAAAGACGGCGACCTAGAGAAGCGTGCAAGCTTACTTCGTCGTGACTCTATCCATGGCCCATTTAATGGCTCTATTACAATTGATAAAGAGCGCAACGCAATTAAAGCTAACGGTAGCTACATTCAAGTTATCTACGCTAACTCACCAAGCGAAGTTGATTACACTGCTTACGGTATCGAAAATGCACTAGTTGTTGACAACACGGGTATCTGGAAAGACGAAGCAGGCCTTGGTCAGCACTTAGAAGCAAAAGGCGCGGCAAAAGTATTATTAACTGCACCAGCTAAAGGTAACATCAAAAACATCGTATACGGTGTAAACAACCAAGATATCAAACCTGAAGATAAAATTGTATGTGCGGCTAGCTGTACGACCAATGCTATTACGCCAACGTTAAAAGCGCTTAACGATAAGTTTGGTATCAAAAACGGTCACGTTGAAACTGTTCACTCATACACCAATGACCAAAACTTAATTGATAACTACCACAAAGCTGAACGTCGTGGCCGTGCTGCTGCACTTAACATGGTTATCACTTCAACAGGTGCTGCTAAAGCAGTTTCTAAAGCTTTACCAGAGCTTGAAGGTAAACTAACGGGTAACGCTATCCGTGTTCCTACACCAAACGTATCAATGGCTATCTTGAACTTAAACCTTGAAAAAGGTACAAATGTTGAAGAACTAAATGCTTTCTTACGTGAAACTGCACTTTACTCAGATCTTCGTGACCAAATCGATTACACAGCGTCTACTGAAATCGTATCGACTGACTTAGTGGGTAGTCGTTACGCAGGTGTTGTTGATTCACAAGCGACAATCGTAGATGACAACCGTGTTGTGCTTTACGTTTGGTACGATAATGAGTTTGGTTATAGCTGTCAGGTAGTACGCTGTATGCGTGATATGGCTGAAGTAACTTTCCCAAGTTTACCTCGCTAATACCTAAACTATACAGATTCAAGAAGCCAGCATTATGCTGGCTTTTTTAGTCGTGAAAGTTTTTGCAAATTTTCTGCATGTGATAGGCTGTTTAGGGTCTACACCATATTACTAACAAAACGTTCTAACTACAGAGCGTTGGCTTAATTCTTAACTAATAAGCGAGTAGCTAAGAATTATATTTAACCAATAGGTTTATAAAATGAAAATCACCAGCAATTTTGATAGTGGTAATATCAAGGTTATTGAAGCCGTTGATCCACTGAACATTCAATTAGAAATTAATAAAGACAATCAGTCTGATTTTTTCCAGTGGTTTCACTTTCGTCTTGAAACAACTGCGTTTCAAAACCATAAATTACATATTAATAATCTAGAAAATTCAGCCTATCCTGATGGCTGGGAGGGTTATCACACAGTTGCATCATACGACCGTCAAACGTGGTTCCGTGTTCCGTCTGAGTACGCAAACGGCACACTATCATTTGAAGTTGAGCCTGAGTGTAGAAGTATGTATTTTGCTTACTTTGCACCTTACAGCTATGACCGTCACTTAGATTTACTTGCATGGGCACAAAGCCAGCATGCGTGTGAATTAGAAACATTAGGTGAAACACTTGATGGTCGTGACATGAGTGTATTACGTGTGGGTATTCCTAGCAGTGAGAAGAAGAAAATCTGGATCACGGCGCGTCAACACCCAGGCGAAACAATGGCAGAGTGGTATGTTGAAGGATTACTTCATAAATTACTTGATGATGAAGACCCGCATGCTGCTGCACTATTATCTAAGGCTGTATTCTATATCGTGCCAAACATGAACCCAGATGGCAGTGTGCGTGGTCACTTACGTACTAACGCTAAAGGTGTCAATTTGAACCGTGAATGGCAAACACCGAGCATGGAAAATAGCCCTGAAGTTTTCTTAGTGCTTAACAAAATGCGTGAAACGGGTCTTGATATGCACTTAGATATTCATGGTGACGAAGCAATTCCATATAACTTTGTTGCTGGTAGCGAAGGTATTCCAGCTTACGATGATCGCTTAAAAGATTTAGAAGATAGCTTTAAAGCTGCGCTTTTAACTGTGACGCCTGAGTTCCAAGACGAACATGGTTATCCAAAAGATGAGCCGGGCCAGGCTAACTTAACTGTCGGTTCTTCTGCTGTCGCGCATGAATTTAATGCATTAGCTTACACGGTAGAGATGCCATTTAAAGATAACGATGATTTACCAGATCCAGATTACGGCTGGTCAGATCGTCGCTCGTATCAATTTGGTCAAGATACGTTAGCGGCTATCGTTAACGTGGTTGATAAATTAAGATAACGAACCTTACGGGCATCAGCAAAACTGATGCCCGTAATTGTATCTGTAGACTGAAAAATGATGGTGTAGAGCAAGATGCATCGAATGTTAACTAGGTGGGTACATTTGTCATATTGAAAATTAACTGTTAACAAACTTGGTTGGTTTAAGTTAATATTCAATATGTTCAACTGAGAAGTACCAAAATCTCATTTTTTTATTTCTCACAGTCATAGTGTCGCGCATTCTCACAAGCTCACGCTGAGTATCGTAACTAACAATAAAAAATATAATCATAGAGGATATCCATGGAAGCTTTAGTAAGCGCCGTTAATGACATAATTTGGAGTAGTGCACTCATTTATTTATGTCTAGGTGCAGGTCTGTTTTATTCCGTTTTAACCCGATTCGCACAAGTTAGACATTTCAAAGAAATGTGTAAATTATTGCTAAGCTCAAATAATTCAGATACGGGTATTTCTTCATTTCAAGCGCTAGCTGTATCGTTATCTGGCCGTGTAGGTGTAGGTAATATTGCTGGGGTTGCTGCAGCAATTGGCTTTGGTGGTCCAGGTGCGATTTTCTGGATGTGGATTGTTGCGTTTTTAGGCGCAAGTACTGCGTATGCAGAGTCAACACTTGGTCAGATTTATAAATCAGAAGAAGACGGCCAATATCGTGGTGGTCCTGCATATTACTTCGACCGTTGCTTACAACAAAAGTGGCTAGCCGTATTATTCGCGGTATCAGCGATTATCGCCTGTGGTGTATTCCTTCCAGGCGTTCAAGCTAATGCGGTAGGTAATGCATTCACTCAAGTTTTCGGTGAAGGTACACTGGTTAGCACCAGTTTTGGTGAAGTAGGTAGCTTCAAGTTAGTAGCCCTTGCAATCATCTTAATTGTGCTGGCATTTATTATCTTTGGCGGTATTAAACGTATCGCAAACTTCACCCAAATTGTAGTGCCATTTATGGCGTTAGGTTACATCGTGTTAGCTTTAATAGTGGTGTTCTTAAACCTAGATAAAGTACCGGGTATTTTCTCAATGATTTTATCTGATGCCTTCACAGCTCAAGCTGGCTTTGGCGCAGCAATTGGTTGGGGTGTTAAACGTGGTATTTACTCAAATGAGGCAGGTCAAGGTACCGGCCCACATGCAGCATCAGCTGCTGAAGTAGATCACCCAGCACAACAAGGCTTAGTACAAGCATTCTCTGTTTATGTTGATACTATCTTTGTATGTACAGCAACAGCGCTAATGATTCTAATCACTAAACAATACAACATTGTTGGTGAGTTACCTGCAGGTCAATTCATTGTTCAAAACGTTGATGCTGCAACTGAAGTAGGCTCTGCTGCTTTCACGCAAATGGCATTATTTAGTGTATTCGGTGGCTTTGGCGAAGCATTTGTTGGTATTGCTTTATTCTTCTTCGCATTTACCACAATTCTTGCTTATTACTATATTGCTGAAACCAATGTTGCTTATTTAAACCGTTATTTCAAAGGCAATATTCCGTTAGTTATCGTAAAGCTAGTTATTATGTTTATGGTGGCTTATGGGATGGTGAATAGCTCAGGCTATATCTGGAATATTGGTGATATAGGTGTTGGTTTAATGGCGTGGATCAATATTGTTGGTATCTTGGCTATTTTCTTTGTCGCTAAACCTGCTCTTAGTTGTTTACGTGATTATGAAGACCAAAAGAAAGCCGGTGGTGAAATCACTTTTGACCCAGTTAAATTAGGCATTAAAAATGCTACTTTCTGGGAAAAGCGTCTAGCTGAAAAGGCGAAACAGAAACAATAAATCAGGATTTTGAGTTTTTGTGATGGATTTAATTGTGCAGGTTTTCGAATCTTCACAAATGAATGAAATTCAAATAAGACATCGACTCATAAAACAAGTACAATAAAGGGCGCCTTAAGGCGCCTTTTTTATGCGTAGTATGGAGAAAGATATGGCGATTATTAGTTGCCCGCAGTGTGCAAAACCAATATCTGACAAACATAAACAATGCCCGCATTGTGAATGCCAAGTCACCGATCTAAGCAATGAGCAATTGCAGCAAATGCAAAAAGAAACGCGTATTCGTAGACAACAAAAGTTTATGAATCAGTCTTTCCTCGCACTGATTTTATTTTTAGGGGGCTTTTTCTGTTATTACTTTATGCACCCCGAAGCAAAGTCTCTTGAGTGGTATGCTTATACATCGGCAATGGCAGTCGGTTTTGTATGGTATCTCGTAAGTCGCATCTATTTAGTTGTTTTAAAAAAGAAAAAGTAACATGAATATTGATCATATCGTTAAAAATATCACCCCAGAAGTATTTGAACGTCTTCAGTATGGTGCCTCAACCGGTAAGTGGCCTGATGGCACGCCTTTGTCTGAAGAGCAAAAACAACAAACCGTTCAACTCGTGATGCTTTATCAAGCTAAAGTTTCGCAAAGCAATGAGCAGTTTACCATTGGCGCAAATGGTGAAATGGTGCAAAAGAGCAAAGCTCAATTGCAAAAAGAATTCGCATCAGAAAATGAAATAGCTAGGTTTAGTGAAAATGATCTTTAAACACCTGTTTACTCCAAAATGGAAGCACCCTAAAAATCAAGTTCGTTTAGCTGCGGTTGAACGTCTTGATACAGAGCGTGACCTTAGTATTTTAAATAGCATTGCTCTTGAAGACAGTTCTGCTGAGATCCGTAAAAAAGCCCTGAACAAAGTCAATGATATTGTTCTATGGTGGCAAGCATACAAACAAGATCAAGCACTTAAAGACGTTGCAGAGCAACATATAAACCAAGCGGTGTTAAACACTGAGAGCAAACTAGATGCAAACATCAAAAATGAGTTTATTGAGCGTTATGCACCAGTAAAAACGCTTGAAAAACTAGCGTTTGCAGAAAAAGAAATTCAAGTTCGGGTTAAATTATTAAAACGCTTAGCAAATCCAAGTTTAATTGATAAAGCCTTTAAAGAAGGCCGCGAAGAACTGCAATTGCAACTTGTTGAGCTTGTCATTAGTCACCAACTTGCTAAATCATTACTTAAACATGCAAAAGGTGAAGCGTATTCACAGCTAGCCGCTTACCTTGAAAATGAACGCCTAGCAAACGAAATGCCTGCAAAAGTTGAAGCAGATACACGTGTAGTATTAGCAAAGCTGAATGCACTTCGTGATAAAAATGATTTTCAGTTGGTATCAATGCAACAAGCTGAGTTATTACAGCAGTGGCAAGCTATTGAATTAAAATGGTTAAGCGATGAGCAAGTAAGCACGCTTGATAAAAAGTATTCAGCGATTACGCAAAAGCTTGAGTCTCATATTGCACAACTAAGCAAAGAGCATGAAGCGGCGCAGCAAGCTTTAGCTGAGCAACAGCGTCAGGTCTTAGCATTAGCAAGCCTTGAAGCAATTGGTGAAGAAATTGAAAATGCATTGCAACTGGGTTTAGAAACGCCAGAACAAATTCAGCAAGACTGGCTTGAAGCTAAAGTTGCACAAGCAAAAGATGCGTTAACAGAGGCGAATCTACCGAATAACCAAAATGTTCGTGATGTAAAACAGCACTTAACAAATTTATTCAACCAAGTTGAAGAGTTACCGCAACTAGTTACTGCTATCGCTGAGTTTAAAGATGCATTTGATAAATTAAACACGGTTGCGACAACAGAAGAAGAAAGCGAGTTTGACGGCCTGAAACAGCAGTTTGAACAACAGCAAAAACTTGCACGTAAAAAGCTGGCAAGTATTCCTAATCGCTTACAAGGTCGCTTTAAAGCAAATTTAGCTGAAGCAGTAAATAGCTGGCAGCAAGCTATGGCACCGCTTACTAATAAGTTTGAGAAGAACCAACAAACAGCAAAGCGTAAAGCACGTGATGTAAAACGCTTAATTGACCAAGGGCGCTTTAATGTTGCATTTGGTGTGTTTAAAGGTTTTGAAGAGTTATACGCTACGCTAACAGAGTATTACAAGCAGCCATTAAATAGCCTAAAAGCTGATTTGGAAGCGCAATTAGCAGAAGCAAAAGATTGGCAAAAATATGCTTCAGCACCAAAGCGTGAAGCATTACTTGCTGAAGTAAATGAATTAGCCGCAACAGAATGTACAGACCCTAAACAACGCGCTGAGCAAGTTAAACAGCTGCGTCGTCGTTGGAATGAATTAGGCCGTTTAGACACTGATGCAGAGAAACAACAAGGTGAGTTATTCGATCAGCAAATAGAGTTGCTGTTTGCACCATGTCGTGAGTATTTTGCTGAGCAAGAGCAACAGCGAGAACAAGCTAAGGCACAGCGTCTTGATACAATCAAGCAAATGCAAGAGCTAACAGATCTTGATACGTCTTCTGACGAGTTCGATTGGAAGCAGTTTGAGAGTAAGTTCAATCGTACCGCTAAAGCTTGGCGCTCAGCAGGAAATGTTGATCCTAAAACGTATCGTGAACTACAAGCGCAATTCAAAGCTGCGCAATCACTAGTGCAAGCACAGCTAGCTGCCTTCCATAAAGCAAATGCTGAGCAAAAAGCAGCGCTGGTAGAGCAGGCAACACAGTTATCTCAAAGCGATGATTTAGCGTCTGCGTGCCAAGAACTCAAAGTATTGCAACAAACTTGGCAAACTATTGGCTTTGCAGGAATGAAAGCAGAAAATACCTTATGGCAGCAATTTAGACGTGTTAATGACGACACCTTTGCAAAGCGCAGCGCCGAGTTTGAACAGCAAAAGCAAGTACAGCAGCAAAATGATGAAGTTGCAGCAGCGCAGTTGAGTGAGCTTGAGTCAGCACTTGAAACAGTGGTGCATCTTGCACAGCTTAAAGATTTGACAGTGAAGCTGGCTGAACTTGAGTACTCAAAAGCATTATCAGCACGAGTGAGTCAGTTAGAGACAGCGATTAGTGCAAAAACAGCGCACATTAGCAAGCAAGCAGAGCAGTCTAAGTTAACGGCTTTATTTGCTGCTCTTGAGAGCGGCAGCGAACTTCCTTCGCAATTCCAAGCTGCATTAACGACAAACTTAAATGCTGCGCAGCTCTTAACTCGTATCGAAATTTTGGCAGGCGTTGAGTCAGCTGATAGTCAGTTACGTATGACAGAGCAAGTTGCGATGTTAGATGATAAACACCGTGGTGAACATGCAGATGTTTATTATTACTTAAAGCAATTACTTGCAGTCAGTAAGGGTTCAGTTTCAGCTGACACACTAGCAAGGCTTAAAACAATATTTGCAATTTAACGAATAAAACCGCTTTTTGAAGCGGTTTTTTTCCGTGTGTTTTTGAGGAAAACAATGAGAATTTTATTACTACTTACCTGTTTATTTTTAGGGGCATGTAAAAGTACAGATCAAGGAATGTCGGTGTACTCGTTTACTAATTCAGAAATTGAAGCAGCCCTTGCTAATCAATTACCAAAACTAAGTGAACAGATTAAGCTGATGGGCTTACCTGTTGATTTTGCTGTAAACGATCTGAGTGTCAATGTCGGCCCAGATAAGCGTGATGTGGTGGTTTTAGGGGCTGATTCTAGTGCTGTCATCAAAGCTTTCGCGCTTAAGTATCCAGTCCGCTTAAAGCTTCAAATCGAAGGTAGTCCATTTTATGACAGCGAGAAAAAAGCGGTCTTTTTACGAAATGTAAAACTGGTTGATACAACTTTAGATACAGCGGGTTTTAAGGGCAGCTTAAACTTATTAGATGATCAAGCAATGCAAGTGATTAACGGCTTTTTAGCGGTTAACCCTGTTTATAAATTAAATATGAACGACCCTAAAGTTGCACTACTGAGCAAATTGCCATTAGATATGAAAGTGTCTCAGGGCGAAATTATCTTAGTACCTAGACTATAAAAAAATATTAAAAATTTTTAAAGCGGCCTTGAGCCGCTTTTTTGTAATTACTTGTTAAGCAAGTTCAACCTTGCCATAATTGCTCGTGATATTTCGCGAAACAAGTAATTGCTATGATCAAGGAATTTTTAAACGACCCTACGTTACTGTTAAATGCAGTTGGTGAAGGGATCTATGGCTTCGATTTATCGGGTAATGCGGTTTTTGTAAACCCTGCCGCTGAGCGCATGACAGGCTGGAAAGCAGACGAGCTACTTGGTAAAAAAATACACCAATATCATCACCATACGCGTAAAGATGGGTCACCATATCCCGCAGATGAATGCCAAATATATTGCACTATGTTCGATGGTAAACATCGTCATGTAAACGATGAAGTCTTCTGGCGTAAAGATGGTAGCTATTTTGCCGTCGAGTATACTTCAACCCCAGTTTATAAAAATGGCGCCTTGATTGGTGCGGTCGCGATTTTTCGCGATGTGTCAAAACAGCAGCAAACAGAAGTGGCATTGCGCGACGCTCTAGCGCAAGTTCAGCACTTGTCTGAGCAACTACAAGCTGAGAATGCTTACCTTATTTCAGAGTTAAACGAAGATTGGCAAGATTCCGGTTTGGTTGGTCAAAGTCATTCATTCCAAAGTATGCTCGAGCAAATTACCTTGGTAAGCCAAACTAATAGTACAGTTTTGATTTTAGGTGAAAACGGCACGGGTAAAGAGCTGGTGGCACGAAACCTTCATCGCTTGAGTAGCCGTGCTGAGCAACCTTTTATAAAGGTCAATTGTGCTGCGTTTTCTGCTAATTTAATTGAGTCTGAACTATTTGGTCATGAAAAAGGGGCATTTACTGGTGCAAATGAACGTAGAAAAGGGCGTTTTGAATTAGCTGACAAGGGGACTTTATTTCTAGATGAAGTGGCAGAGCTGCCATTAGAAGTGCAAAGTAAATTACTGCGCGTGCTACAAGAACAAGAGTTTGAGAGAGTTGGTGGCAGTCAAACTTTAAAAGTTGATATTCGCGTGTTAGCTGCAACAAATCGAAACCTGTGGCAAATGGTTGAGCAGGGTAGCTTTCGAATGGACTTGTATTATCGCTTAAATGTGTTTCCTATTCGTGTGCCAGCTCTACGTGAACGCAAAGAAGATATTCCACTTTTAGCAGCAAACATAATAACTCAGCTTAATAAGCGCTTAGGTAAGCAGTTAATGGGGCTTAGCAAAGCAACGCTCACTAAGCTGGGTAACTATGATTGGCCTGGCAATATTCGTGAATTACAAAATATCCTTGAGCGTGAAGCTATTTTATCTAAGCAGTCTGTACTACAACTCTCTGCTCCGTTGAATAATGAACAACCGGATGAGCAGGTTGTCTCGCTTGATGCTGTACAAAAACAGCATATTCTCCAGGTGCTTAAGCGTTGTAACGGACAAGTATCAGGTGATAATGGCGCTGCAACTTTACTGGGTCTTCCAGAAAGTACCCTCAGGTCAAAAATGAAAAAGTTGGCTATAAAACGCTAATTCGCAATATATCGCGAGCATTCGTGATATTTCGCGATTTCAATATTCTTAAATTTAAATTTTCCCTTTTATATCAATGGGTTGATTTTATTTTTTGTTGGCCTGATAGTTGCTCTGTCAGGTTATTACCGACACAATAGTAAGTAGCAAAATGAAATTTGATATAAAAGAGCAAGACTTAATCATCAAGCCCTACAACCAAGATGGGCCAATTTATATTCGAGAGCAAAAAGGGCATTTCCAACGTATCCGCCGTTACTTAGGCTGGGTGCTGATGCTGACTTTTATAGCTATTCCGTGGATCCCATATGATGGTCGACAAGCCGTATTACTTGATGTAGCAAGTCAAAAATTTACCCTGTTTGGATTAACGTTGTTACCGCAAGATTTTATGATCTTAGCCATGTTATTTATGACTGGTGCGTTTGCTTTGTTTTTCGTCACTAACTGGCTAGGTCGTGTTTGGTGTGGTTACACTTGCCCGCAAACAATCTGGATGCTTATGTTCACTTGGGTTGAACACAAAGTTGAAGGTAACCGAAACCAGCGTATTAAACTTGATAAAACAGCTTGGTCAGCAAGTAAATGGCAAAAGAAAATCACTAAACATGCCGCTTGGCTTGTGATCTCTTTACTCACATCAATGTCATTCATGGCTTATTTCATCCCGGCTAAGTCTTTATACATGAGCCTATTTACCCTAGAAATGTCTGGCATTGTAAGCTTTTGGGTATTTTTATTCGCATTTTGTACGTATGGGAATGCGGGATTCTTGCGTGAAAAAATGTGTACTGTTGCTTGCCCATATTCGCGTTTTCAATCAGTAATGTTTGATAAAGACACCTTGGTGGTCACGTACGATCAAGAGCGAGGAGAATCTCGCGGTGCTCGTAAGCGTAAAGCCGATCCAAAAGAGTTAGGCTTAGGTGACTGCGTAGACTGTAATTTGTGTGTAGAAGTATGTCCAGCTGGTATAGATATTCGTAATGGCTTGCAATATGAATGCATAAACTGTGGTTTATGTATTGATGCCTGTGATAGCACAATGGAAAAGTTCAACTATCAAAAAGGGCTGATCAAGTACGCCTCGGAAAAACAAATGGAAGGTAAAACGACCAACCCATTTAGACTAAAACTTCTTGGTTATGGTGGTTTGACGGCGCTATTTGTCGTTGGGATGGTTGTGTGGATGGCAATGCGCACACCAATCGAGGCCTCTGTAATTCGTGACCGTAATGCACTGTACCGAGTTAATTTTGAAGGCTTGGTAGAGAATCCATATACCTTATCAATCATCAATAAAACGCAGCATAGTTTGAGTTATTCAATTGGTATAAGTGGTATCGAAGAAGCAAGCTTACAATTGCCTGAAACTATCAAAGTTGAAGCAGGTCAGATGAAGCGAGTACCTGTTACTGTGGTTGCTGATGGCTATGACTTAAAGTCAAAAGTAACGCCTATCAGTTTTCACATTCAAGCATTAGAAGATGCCAATATCGCAATTACTAAAGAGACTAAGTTTTACCGAGATTAATCCAACCCCAAAATGAAAATGGCTTGTTTTTAACAAGCCATTTCTGCAAATTCGAGTTTCTTTAGCACATGGGCTTTAGCGCTATCTAAATCATCAAATAAACAGTCCATTATCTGAATTGGTGATTGTGCTTGTGCAATGATGCGTTTCATTTGATTGAGTACAATTGATGAGCTAAACATGTATGCGGTAGCGACACAGTTAGTGCTTTGTAGAGCACGTAACAATTGGATAAACCCGCGTTCGGCCTCAGGAGTTGTAGCAAGTAATTGGGTAGAATGACTAATATAAGCCCACGGCTTTCCAGCTAGATCAGAAATATGCTTTTTTATATCTACTGCAAAGTCATTGACTAAACGTGCGTTAATATTACCAGAAAATTGTCCAATTATAATTGGACCATCAGTGATGATACTGACACTGCCATAGTGATTCTTAAATTCCAATTTGCTTCCCTTTTGAATTAAAAGAGCGCGAATTTTATACAATTCTATGTATGTGTCTAGTTATTTAATATACAATTATTAAAAAACATAAATAATTCAATTTAGTTTTTTATTTGTGTGTTTTATCTATTTAAGTGGTTTGGAGTAAATTATTTATTTACTCCAAATTTAAAATATAACTAACTATTTATTAACAATATAGTTCAATGCACCGGTAATCGAGGCTACTTGTGCATCAATACAGACTTCATCATTTGCCTGTGGGCTATCAGGGTAAACTTCTGTTGTTGTCACAAATTCAGCATCAGTGAAACCCATACATAAGCCGAGTTTTTTCGCTTGGTAATGAATAACACCCAATTGGGTTTGCGGTACACCAATCAACTGGTTATTCTCATCGCTAGGTGCGATATGAGTTACTTTTTCAACAGACTTAATAATCGCTGCCTGAAACGCGTCATGTGGACGTTCACTATCAGCAACGAGATAAAAGCCATCTGGGATGTTCCAGTTATCGTGAGTGGTTGCATCACGTGCTGCAAGAGCAGGACGAAACTCACTATTATCAGTATCAGTTGTTTCATGTAGGTCGATATGCACGTAAGGTGCAATGGTATTGTCAGCTAAATACTGCATGATTGCTGCAGACTCTTCAGCTGGGCTGTCAGCGTAGAATGAGCGGTTTGGATCTGTCGCATTAGGGTTCCAGCGATTAATTGTTTCATAACCCCACGGGCTGATACACGGTGCTACTAAAATATTAAAATCGGCAAAGTAGTCTTTAGCTTTGTTCTTAGCAAACGCTAATGCGCCATGCACACCACTTGTTTCATAGCCATGAACGCCACCGGTAACCAATACTGTCGGTTTATCAGCTTGCCATTGCTTGCTCTTTAAAATGTAAAGAGGGTACTTGTCGCTGTCGTAACTTAATGCACCATACTGTTCAATATTGAAATCGATTGATAAAGACTCTAATTGCGATACAACATCATCTATATAGCTACGTTTTACTGTCTGTGATTTAAACCATGCTTTTTTATCTGCTTCGTTCCACGGTTTACCTGGGGTTCCTATAGGGTAACTCATAAAATACCTTATTCGACTTGCTGCAAAACGCCAAGCTTATCTAAGCCGTTAAGTCACTGCAACTAGATAAGTTCAGTGGTAAAGGTACCTTGCTCATACAGCTTTGCGTGATGGTGCTTATGGGCCTCAAATAAGTATCTACGAAGTTCCTCTTCACCTTTGCAAACCTTTACGATCTTACCTGCAATCCCTTTACTAGTGGTTCGAATTGGCTTCACACTAAGAATAATGTGATCTCTGCTAGGTAAATCAAATGCGAGTAATATGTCTTTGTTTAGCTCTGGAGCTTGACGCTTAGGCTTGAGTAACACGCCAGTACTTGATAAAGACAATATTTGAAATTGCTCGGTATGTATTTCGAGATCAGGAGTTCGCCAGCTGCGTTCGATCCCTTTGGTATCTATCACTTCTGGTGCACTGAGTAAGGGTATCAGCTGGCCATTTTCGTCATTGATAAACTCAAGTGGAAACCAAAGCTGATAAATACCCACCTCGGCAAGTAAAGTTAGTTTGGAATTTGCTAGTAAGCCGTTTAATTTATTTGGCAAGTTGAGCCTAACAGACATTTTTGTATCGGTTGGATCGCCATCAAGGTTTTCAGCCTCGAATAAACGGTTGAAAAAAGTAAGTTCTTGTTCGGATAAATGTGCCATATAAAGCTCCTTCTTTAGCACGCTTACTTATATGTATCATAAATTGTTCAAATTATGCACGTATAATGAGCATTAATTATGCCAGAAGCTTTGTGATTTATTTTGCGGCGTATTTCACTTACACTGATAAAAAAGTTAACAAGGATTTTATTTTGTCGAGCCTGACTGGTGTAAATAAAAGTTTAGTAATATTTGCTGCTTTAGTCGTTGTTTTAGCGGGTATTAAAGCTGCAAGTGTGATTGTTATTCCATTTGTGTTGGCGGCCTTTATCGCTATTATTTGTAATCCCTTAATCCGTTTCTTTGCCAAATACGGTATCCCTAAAGGTATTGCTGTGGTTTTTGTGATGCTGATGATTGTCGGTATAGGGATAAGCCTTGCCGGTCTGGTTGGGCAATCTATGACCGATTTTTCAGAAAATTTACCTGAGTACAAGGCACAACTCAAAGAAGAGTTTGTCTGGGTGGTTAACGTTGCTGCAAGCTATAACATTTTGATTGATAAAGAGCAGATTATTTCTTTATTTGATCCAGGTAAAATGATTGATGTTGCAACTAATATGCTCACCGGGTTAGGTGGGGTGATGGCGAACCTGTTTTTAATCATATTAACTGTCGTGTTTATGCTATTTGAAGGGCCAATGCTCAGCAAAAAAGTGCATTTAGCACTCGATGACCCTGAAATGAAAATGCAGCAAGTTGACCGTTTCTTAGATTCAATTAATTCTTATCTAGCCATAAAAACAATGGTTAGTCTAGGCACAGGTGTTCTTGCAGGATTCATGCTGTGGGCACTTAATGTTGATTATTTTGTGCTCTGGGCTGTGGTGGCGTTTATGCTTAACTATATTCCTAATATTGGTTCTATTATTGCTGCAGTACCAGCTGTGTTACTTGCTTTAATCACGCAAGGCCCATTGGTAGCAGGGTTTATCGCTGGTGGATATTTAGTTATTAACACAGTGATGGGTAATATTGTAGAACCGCGCTTTATGGGGAAAGGGCTGGGCTTATCGACGCTAGTGGTGTTTTTATCGTTGATTTTCTGGGGCTGGTTGATGGGAACAGTTGGTATGCTATTGTCAGTTCCATTAACTATGATAGTTAAAATTGCTTTAGAAACCAGCCAAGAAGGGCGATGGCTTGCTACTTTGCTAGGTAACGGTGAAGAGCTAAAACTTGAGGATTAAAAAGGCGCTTAAGCGCCTTTTTATTTTTCAAAATGATTAACGATTATAGCGACTTGGTATCACTTTAGAGGTTGTTGTAAAACCTTTACATGGTTTTTGAGAATTTCAATCTCACATTGTTTGTAGGCAATAGCGGCACTAGTGCCATTTGGCATTTTTTGTAAGTAGCGCCAACGACAACTGTCTTCTAAATAACGCTCTTGGTTTTTTATACTGCGATTAAAAATTGGTAGCAATTGGCTATTACCGGTATCTTCTTTTATTTTTTCAAGATCCATAGTGAGCTTATTAACCCACATTTTTTGGTCACGTTGCAGGTCTGCAATAACTTGATCAAGGCATTGAATATACCGCTTGGTGTCATCAGTATGGTTGCTCGCGAGCTCACAAGCTTGCTCTGCTTGAGCCTGTGATGCAGTCGTAATTAAACCTAAAAAGATGCTCTTAACGAATATGGATGTTTTATTTTTTATCATGGTAATTAAACTCTAATATAAACTCAGCGCCGGATAGCTTCTCTGCATCTTTAATGGTTAATGTGCCATTATACGAGTTTACTAAATCAGATACGATAGCCATGCCAACACCATGGCCACTTTCGTAAGTATCGAGTCTGGTACCGCGAGTCAGTAATGATTCGCGTTTGTGCTCAGGAACACCTGGGCCATCATCACTTATGCTGAGTGTTAACTTTTTGTTCTGTTTAACCTTTATATCGACCTGTGAACGGCAAGCTTTACAGGCATTATCGATTAAATTACCGAGTAGTTCCATTAAATCGGTTTTATCACCTAAGAAATAGTCTTTTTCACTAACCTCAGAGGTAAAAATAATATCTTTATCGCGATAAACCTTGCTCATCGCGCTTAAAATTGAATCAATAACAGGTTTAATATGGGTTTGCTTTTTCCAAGTATCAGAAGCACCCGTTGCAGCTCGTTTTAATTGATGTTCGATCATCACATTAATACGATCTAACTGCTCTTGTGCATCGGCATCATTGGCTAAAGGGCTTGATTTAAGGACTGCCAAGGGGGTTTTTAATGCATGAGCAAGATCGCTTAACGAAGCCCTATAGCGCTCTTTTTGGCGCTGTTGCGATTCAAGTAATAAGTTTAAGTCGGCTTTTATGGTTTGCAGCTCTACTGGGTAGAGACCTTTTATTTGCTGATTATCGCCCGATTCAATGGCTTTAATTTCTTTATCAAGACGTTGCAATGGCCTTGCACTCCAAACAAAACCAATCGCCATAAGCGCTGCAATGGCCACACCCATTACATACATCCAATTTACTAACGTTTGTTTAAAGCCATCCATCAGCCTGAGAAGTGCATCATTACGTTTTAATAAGATAAAACGCGCATGCTCCGATTGGTCAATGTTTTCTAAAATAACGGTAAGGGTTAATTGCCAGTACACGGTCTTGTTGTATTCAACACGGCGAAAATCCGCAGAGCCTGCTGGGGCTTCAAAGTTATCTGGAATAAAATTGATGTTGGTGGCTGATTCAGAATACCAAACAGGAAGATCACCACGATAAATCATTGCATAGGTATCTGAATTTAAACGATTTAGCTCTGGAGTTAAGATGGTGCTCGGCATTACAATGCCGCGCTCAGTGAAGTCAACTTCAGAAATAAGAGAATATAAATGAGCTTCGAGGGTTTTTTCGGTCGCTTCGACCAAAGAAGCGTAGTAAGCCTTACCAATTGAGAAAAACAGAATTGGCAAGGCTACTAATAAAACAAAGACAAGGATAAATCCTTGCCTTACTTTAAGCGGTATTTGCGATGCTACCACTGACTTTTAAGCCTATAACCACGGCCACGTAATGTTTCAACTGGGTTAAGGGTACCGTCAGGGTCAAGCTTCTTACGTAAACGCAATACGAAAACTTCTATTACGTTTGAATCAAGGTCGAAGTCTTGATCATAAATGTGCTCTGTCAATTCAGATTTAGAAATTACCTTTTGTGGGTTAACCATTAGATATTCTAAAACTTTGTATTCGTATGCAGTTAAGCTAAGTTCTTTATCATTAACCCAAACTTGTTGTGAGCGAGTGTGTATTTTGATAGGACCTGCTGTCATTTCTGGGTTTGCTTTACCTGCGCTGCGGCGGATAAGTGCATTACAGCGTGCAATCAGCTCTTCAACATGGAAAGGTTTAGTTAGGTAGTCATCAGCACCTGCATCTAAGCCTTCTACTTTATCTTGCCAACGGTCACGTGCAGTTAAAATCAAAATAGGGATAGTAATCCCCTGAGCACGGGCTTTGGTAATTAATTCGATACCATCTACTTTTGGTAAGCCTAGATCTACTACCGCCATATCAAGCGGGTACTCGGTAATATGGAATAAACCAGCTTCACCATCGTGACAAAGGTCAACGCTATAACGCTCTTTTTCAAGTGCATTACGGAGGTTATCTGCTAAGTGTAAATCATCTTCAATAACTAAAATTCGCATTCTTAATCCTTTTTCACTTCGCCAGTCTTTTTGTTCACATGGACATCAACCACATGGCCGTTCGTTTTTAAAATTCTTACGGTAAATACTTTATCTTGCTCTGTGATTTTTAGGGTTCGGCCGTCCTCAGATTTTTTGGCAATTGTCACAGCCTGTTTTTTAGTCACTTCAGAGACTTGTTTCTTACTGGCATCAGCATGAAAGCTTGATAATGCAAATAAAAGACTAAAACTGAAGGCTAATAATATGCGCATGACGGGGAACTCCTAAACCAGACCCATTTAGTTTAATTAACCAATTAACTAAAATTCAAGTAATTACGTTCAATTCTGTAATTTCAATAGGCAAATCTTAGTTAATAAGCCGTGAACAAACACTGAATTAATGATTCAGTTAAGTTCAGACGTTAACCAAATACTTTTTTAAATGGTTTTACAACTGAGTTGTCGTAAACACCTGCAGCAATGTAAGGATCATTTGCTGCCCATTCACGAGCTGCTTCTAATGACTCAAACTCAGCAACGACTAACGAACCTGTAAAACCAGCTTCAGCGGGATCTTCACTATCAATGGCAGGAAGCGGACCTGCTGTGAATAAACGGTTTTGTTCATCTAATTCTTGTAGACGTGCTAGGTGAGCAGGACGCGCAGATTTGCGTGCTTCTAAACTATTTTCAACATCAGTTGAATAAATCATATACAGCATGGTGTGTTCTCAATGTTATTTTTAAAAAATAGTAGCATATTCTTAGCAATAGACGAGAGAATATTCGCGTAATAATCTTTACACAAACCCATATAACTTTAACTTATAAAGCTTGAAATACGCGGTGTAACACTGGTAGAGTCGCTGGGTTGAGAAAATAATAATAAGGTTTTTAAATGAGCGAAAAACGCGAGCATTTTAGCTCCCGCCTCGGTTTTATTTTAGCGGCAGCCGGTTCTGCTGTAGGTATCGGAAACTTAGTAGGTTTTCCTGTTTCAGCTACAAAAAACGGCGGTGGTGCTTTCCTATTAGTTTATGCATTGTTTGTCATTTTCATCTGTTTACCAGTGATGATGGCTGAAATGGCAATGGGTCGTAAAGCGCAAAAAGATCCTCTTGGTTCTTACAAATTATTAGCGGGCAACGATCCTAAATGGAACTTTGCAGGCTTTTTAGCAGTATTAACGCCATTTATGATTGCTGTTTTTTATATGGTTATCACTGTATGGATTTTTGGTTATTTATCGCAAACTGCATTTGGTAATTTAGATGCTTTGGCTCAGCCAGATAACTTTGGCACTTTTATTAACAGCTACACCGTGTTTGGCTATATGGCAGTGGTTGCTATCATCGTTAACTTGATTTTGGTTGGCGGCGTAAAAGAAGGTATTGAAAAAGCAGCTAAGTTTATGATGCCAGCTTTATTCGTTCTACTAACAGCGTTGGTTATTTATGTATTAACACTTGATAACGCGATGGCTGGTGTGAAGTACTATATAGTGCCTGACTTTTCAAAAATGGATGCAAGTGTATTAAATGGTGCATTAGCACAAGCGTTTTTCTCATTGTCGTTAGGTATGGGTATTTTAATGACCTATGCATCTTATATTTCAAAGAAAGACGACATTGTTGGTAGTGCTAAAATGGTTGCTGTAACCGATTCTCTTGTTGCATTTATTGCGGGTCTTATGGTTCTTCCTGCTATATTTAGCTTTAACCCAAACACTGACCCAAGCACTTTATCTGACTCATCGGTATCGATGATTTTTGTTTATTTACCAAAAATACTATTAGCGTTACAAGCTGATATTGGTTATGTAGGTGCATCAATTGTTGCGTTTGTATTCTTTTTACTCGTCTTTTTTGCTGCAATTACGTCGCTTGTATCAATTGTAGAAGTTCCAACAGCAACATTAAGTGACCGCAAAGGTATTAGCCGTAAAAAAGCGTTGCTTATCTTAACTTTATCTACAGGTGTATTAACTGTGCTTTGTACGATGTCGTTTGGTATGGTTGAATCACTCACTAAGTTTGTTAGTTATGGCGGCGCAGATAAGAGTTTATTTGATATTGTTTATGATGTGTTTTACGACACAATTTTACCGCTTAATGGTTTAATGGTGTGTTTATTCGTTATGTACCGTTGGAAAAAAGCAAACTTATCAGCAGAGCTAAGCCAAGGCTGTGACGGCTATGTTGGTAGCTTCACAGAGAAGTATGTGAACTTCTCACTATCAACTTTTATCCCTGCCATTTTATTACTAATCTTTGTAAATACGGTGGCGACTAAATTCTTTGCATTTAGTATTTTCGGATTTTAAAAACCAGTTCAATACTTAGCCGCGCACTTTGCGCGGCTTTTTTATGCCTGCTATTTGTTGTGCTTTAATAATCAAAATGCTCCTGCATCAAGCACATCACCCAAGCCAAGGGTAAACATCCAAAGTCCCCACAAACTGTGTTCAATTACACACACGAAGGTAGAGCGGCTTTGCGAATAAGTATATGAGAACAACAGTCCACCTAAAAATGCTAGAAGTACGGCCAATACATTCGCATAGACAATATGCGCCAACGCAAACACCGATGCGCTGACAATAATACGCACCGTTTTACTTGGCATAATGCGTTTATAACGATGGAAAAAATAGGTTCTAAAAATAAGTTCTTGCGGCATCACCGATAAGATAGGGTAGAGCAGTAGCAACATTAGCCAATCGTTGAATGAGTTTCGTGGTAGTGAAAACCAGTTTTCTTGATTCATGATGCCGTAAAACATCCCGGAGAATAGCGCTCCTAAAAAGAAAAAACTAAATAAACGACGTTTTACCGCACTAAATTGCCCGAGGCTTGTTAAGCGAAAACGCTTAAAGTGGGGATCAGACAGAAGCAGCATGCCACATACAATCATTAAGATAATAAGTGCGGGAATGAGCCAGTTAGCGAGGTAGGCACGCAAAAAGAAGCCTAAGAGCGGCAAAGAAACAAATATGAGGGTAAATTCAAACCATCGGTATTGGTTAGCGTTCAATGTCGTCTCAGCGTTTTTTTTGTTTACGCTAACAAGCTAAGACGACAGTTTTATGACACTAAGATTGCTTTGAATCTTTCTCTTCGTCATCTTCTGGTAAGTATTTGAATAGGGTGATGATTGTTGCTAACACGCAGACAAAGGTAATACCCATTAAGCCAAACACTTTAAAGTTAACCCAAAAGTCGAGTGAGAAGTTATACGCAATGTAGATATTAAGCGCAGAAATACCCGCAGTAATTGCAACCCAAAACAGGTTAAGCTTGTTCCATAATGCTTCTGGTACCTTTATTTCTTGTTTACTCTCAGAGGCATTTTCTAAAATCGAGCTAAGTGCTTTTTTCACTAGGTTTTTGCCAAGTACATAGCGGCTTACTAACAAAGTGACACTGAAAATTGCATATACAATGGTGGCTTTCCATTTGACAAACTGTTCATCGTGAAAAACTAAAGTAAGTGTACCTAACACCACCGCGATGGCAAAAAACAGCCAATGTCTGGTCGGCACTTTGCCATCCTTAAAATAACAATAAGCAACCTGAATTAAGGTGGTTAGCATCAGCAATGCTGTTGCCCAATAAATATCAACTAACTTGAAAACCGCAAAGAACAAAATCAGCGGGATGTATTCAATAATCGCATGCATAGATTTATAAATGCTCTAATTTAAAAAGATACTGGGTTGTATCAAGTTATTGCGCAAGATACAAGGTTGACTTAGTAGAGCTGAAAGCTTAGCCTCCTGAGCCAATCTGGCCTAAACCTGCGTTTAGGTTGTTTTACCTTATCTTTTTCCGCTTAACCTCAGATGATTAAGTGGCGTATTTTGGAGCATTTTATGAATAAAGCCGCGTTAGTATCACAAATGGCTGCCCACAGTGAATTAACAAAAAAAGACACACAAGCTGCCTTAACTAGTATGTTAAATGCTATCGAAAAATCACTGTCTGAAGGCGATCAAGTGCAAATTAATGGCTTTGGTACGTTTGCATTGAGTTATTACCCAGCACGTAAAGGTCGTAATCCACAAACAGGTGAAGAAATTGAAATTGAAGGCGCTAACAAGCCTGTTTTTAAACCTGCTAAAGCATTAAAAGACGCCCTATAAGCAGGATTTGCAAATTCGTTGTAGCATTTACACACTGAAACAGAATATTTTTAAATTAAGTTAATACTTTCAATGTGTTAAATTTGGCATGTTGTCTGCTGCTATTACTTTAGGTTTACCTAAATATGGAGATAACATGTCAAATTTAAACAGCCAACTTAATGGTAAAAAGATTGCCATTCTAGCAACCAATGGTTTTGAGCAAAGTGAGCTATTATCACCACGCAGCGCATTGTTAGAAGCAGGTGCACTTGTAGAAGTCGTGTCTCTTGAACGTGGAGATATTACTGGCTGGGATGAAAACCAATGGGGTGAAAGAGTCACAGTGGATCGTGTGGTTAGCGAGGCTGACTCAAGTGAATATGATGCCCTATTGCTACCTGGTGGTTTATTCAATCCAGACACACTGCGTCAAGATAGCGAAGCAAAAGCCTTTGTTGATGGTTTCTTCAGTGCAGGTAAAAATAAACCCATTGCAGCGATTTGTCATGGACCATGGCTACTAGCTGAAGTTAACAAATTACGCGACCGCAAGGTGACGTCATACCCAAGCATTAAAACCGACTTAATCAATGCTGGCGCAAATTGGGTTGATCAAGAGGTGTGTGTTGATGAAGGTATAGTCACAAGCCGAAGCCCAGCTGACTTAGAGGCTTTTAATCGAAAATTCATTGAAGAAATTAAAGAGGGTGTGCATCGCCATCATTAATAGTTAGATACAATAAAGGGCCTATAAGGCCCTTTTTTAAGTAAACTAAACAACTTATTTTGTAGCTGCTTTCATACTGGCTACAAACTCTTTCAACCCACTTAGCATAGCTGCTTGGTCATCAAGGTTTGCTTCTATGATTTTAACTACTGCAGAACCTGAAATCGCCCCAGCGGCCCCTGATTCGAGTGCTGATTTAACATCTTCCGGTGTTGATACTCCAAAGCCTAATAAAGCTGGTGCAGCATGATAATCTTTTAGCTTTTTAACTAACGAGTCTGCTGGCATTTGTGCTTTAGTTTCTGTTCCCGTAACGCCCGCGCGCGATAACAGATAAGTGTAACCACGGCCATATGAAGCACACTCGCGTAAAGTGTCGTCATCAGCATTAGGCGTTGCAATAAAAATTGGGTCTATGCCATTTTTCATTGCTGTTTGGCGAAATAGCTTTGATTCATGTAGCGGTACGTCAGCCACTAAAATTGAATCGACACCTGCTTCTTTAGCATCTTGATAAAACTTTTCGATGCCACGCTTAAACACCAGATTTGAATACAATAATAGGCCAATTGGAATATCTGCATTGTATTCACGCACTTGTTTGATGATATCAAAGCAATCTTGGGTATTAATGTTTTCATCAAGCGCACGAATGTTGGCCGCTTGGATAACAGGGCCATCTGCAATCGGATCAGAAAATGGAATACCTAACTCAAGGGCATCAGCGCCGCCATCAATTAAGCTTTTGATGATTTCTACACTCAGTGCTTTATTAGGGTCGCCAATGGTCACAAACGGCACAAACGCACCTTGGTTTGTTTCATTTAATGTGGCGAACAGTTGTCCGTAACGGTTAGTCTGGCTCATAGTGCGCCTCCTTCTGATAAAACACTGTGTACGTGAGCCAAATCTTTATCGCCTCGGCCGCTTAGGTTAACCACTAAAATAGTGTCTTCGGTTTGTTGCTCGGCATATTTAAGGGCATATGCTAGGGCGTGGCTTGACTCAAGGGCTGGAATAATCCCTTCGTTTTTAGCTAATAATTGGAATGCCTCTAGAGCTTCAGTATCGCTAATACCAACGTATTGTGCACGGCCTGTTTCATGTAAATGAGCATGCTGTGGACCAACGGCTGGGTAATCAAGACCTGCTGAAACAGAGTAAGACTCTTCAATTTGACCATCATCATCTTGCATAATATAAGTATAAGTACCGTGTAAAATGCCCTTTGTGCCCTTACATAAGGTCGCACCATGTTGATGCGTATCTAAGCCTTTACCAGCAGGTTCTACACCAATCAGTTTTACGCTTGGCTCATCAATAAAGTCTGTGAACATACCAATTGCATTAGAGCCACCGCCAACACAAGCAAGCACGGCATCCGGTAATCGACCTTCTGCTTTTAACACTTGTTGTTTTGCTTCTTCTCCAATCATTTTTTGGAACTCACGTACCATGGTTGGGAATGGGTGAGGGCCTGCTGCAGTGCCCAGTAAATAGTGAGCATCTTTGTAATTAGCAGACCAATCGCGTAGTGCTTCGTTTACTGCGTCTTTTAAAGTACCAGAGCCTGCTGTGACAGGAATAACCTCAGCACCCATTAGTTTCATTCGAAATACGTTTGGTTGCTGACGTTCAACGTCTTTTGCGCCCATGTAAACACGGCACTTTAAGCCAAGTAGGGCACACGCGAGGGCAGTTGCAACACCGTGTTGGCCAGCACCTGTTTCTGCAATGACTTCTTTTTTCCCCATGCGCTTTGTAAGTAGTGCTTGACCAAGTACTTGGTTGGTTTTGTGCGCACCGCCGTGGAGTAAATCTTCACGCTTTAAATATAGTTTTACCTTTGGGTTTTTAACTAAATTACGTGTCAATGTTAGTGGCGTAGGGCGACCTGCGTATTCATTTAATAGTTTTTCAAATTCAGCCTGAAAAGCTGGATCTTTTTGTGATTTATTAAACTCTGCTTCTAGTTGCTTGAGTGCAGGCACAAGCAACTGTGGTACAAACATACCACCGAATTCACCAAAATAAGCTGGATTTTGCATTATAACCTCAATAATTTCTGATATGCGAAAACGCATTTTGTAATTTTGTTTGGCACTTTTTACCCGCTGACGCTTCAACGCCAGAATTTAGGTCAAGGCCATTGGCACCGCGATAAAGCGCTGCATGAATATTCTCTGGATTTAAACCACCGGCTAACATAAATGGCACCGTTGCCGTTTCTAGTACAGACCAATCAAATGTTTCGCCTGTGCCGCCTTTTTGGCTTTTGCTGTAAGTGTCGTATAAATGGCGGTCAACCCCTTCGAGCGGTTTTGGTAATTCGCCTTTAACGGCTTGTGCTTTCCAAATTTCACAGCCAAGCGGTAATTGCTTTCTGAGAGTTTGAATATATTCGCTATTCTCGTCACCATGTAATTGCACTGCAGCTAGCTTTAAACTTTGTGCATAATCTACTACTTGTTCAACAGGCGCATTGACAAAAACACCAACATAAGCGAGCGGGGCACTTTGTGTTACTTGCTTGGCGCAGTCGATATCGACATAACGTGGTGACTTAGGGTAAAAAATTAAACCGCCATAAACAGCACCACTCGCGTAGGCTGCCATCGCGTCTTGTGAACGGGTTAAGCCACACACTTTATTTTCACCTAAAATCACTTTACGACACGCGGCTTCTAAGTCGCGCTCAGCCATGAGTGAGCTACCGATTAAAAAGCCGTCGCATAATGGCGCTAGGCGTTTTACATCTTTATGGGTATAAATGCCCGACTCTGAAATGACCACTTTGTCATTTGGGATAAGCTGGCGTAATCGCTCTGTTGTCGCAAGATCAGTACTTAAATCACGAAGGTCGCGGTTGTTAATGCCAATAAGGCTGGCATTAAGTGCAAGTGCGCGGCTTACTTCTTGCTCATTACTGACTTCAGTGAGTACCGACATATTCAAAGAATCAGCCACTTTATGAAGCGCTAAATATTGTTCGTCATCAAGGACAGAGAGCATTAATAAAATAGCATCACCACCAGACAAGCGTGCTAAATAGACTTGGTACTCATCAATAAAGAAGTCTTTACAAATTAGCGGCTGCTCAACTTGGCTGCGCACATATTCAAGGTACTGATAGCTGCCTTGGAAATATTTTTCGTCAGTAAGCACACTCATGCAGGTTGCGTACTTTTTATATACCGAAGTAATTTCGTCTAAATTAAACGGCTCGCGAATAAGCCCTTTTGACGGTGATGCTTTTTTACACTCTAAAATAAATTGTGTGCCAGTTGCTGCTAACGCTGCTTCAAAGTCTCGCTTGGTTGGTACAACATCCTCAATGAATGACTCAAGCGGGCGCTGTGCTTTTCTTTGTTCTAATTCAATGCGTTTGTCGGCAACAATTTTGTCTAACACGTTAGCCATGACTTACCTCAATAATTGCGTTCAATGTGTCCATCGCTTTGCCTGATGCTAATAATTCACTTACTTGATCTGCGGCTGCTTTTAAATCACTTGTTTTATCAGTTAAATAAAGAAGTGCCGCAACGTTGGCTATAATAGCTGCGTTATGCGCCATTTCACCTTGACCTTGTAAAATCGCTAAGCTTGCTTTTGCGTTATATTCTGGCCCTTGGCCTGCTAGTTGTTCAAGTGAATAGTTTGCAAGACCAAAATCGCTCGCTGTTAGCGTGTATTCGCTTAGTTCACCGTTATTTAGCTCAACCACTTTGGTTGTCCCGTGCAAGGCAATTTCGTCAGTGCCTGCACCATGAACCACCATGGCGCGTTTAGTGCCAAGGGTTTTTAAGGTTTCTGCCATTGGTAAACACAGTGAAGCGTCATAAACACCAAGCAATTGAACCTCGGGTGCAGCAGGGTTGGCAAGCGGCCCTAAAATATTAAAAATTGTGCGGCTTTTAAGGGCTGTTCGCACGCCCATCGCATGGCGTACACCACTGTGATAATGCGGCGCAAATAAAAATGTGAAGCCAGTATTTTCTAAACAAATGGCTGCTTGCTCAGGGCTCATATCGATATTGATACCCAAGGCTTTTAGTAAATCCGCAGAGCCAGAATTACTCGATACACTTCGATTACCATGTTTGACCATGTTGATGCCCGCAGCGGCGGCTACAATAGCAGCAGTGGTACTAATATTAATTGTGTTTGAGCCATCGCCACCGGTACCACAGCTATCTGCAAGCAAGGTTTTGCTGGTTTTAAATGGCACTGCATTGGCGCGCATTGATGCTGCCGCACCGGCGATTTCATCACTCGTTTCGCCTTTTAGTTTTAGGGCGATAAGTGCAGCGGTTAATTCAATATCATTAAGCTGACCATTCATGATGGCGTCAAACAATGCAGTTGCTTGCAGAAATGATAAATCTTGCTTTGCTAATAATTGGTTTAACTGGGTTTGGGTTGTTGCTTCCATGTTATTCCTCTACTGCACGCGTGCGGTTAAAAATTCAATGCTTTGCTGTAATAGCAATGCGCCATTTGGCGTTAAAATTGACTCAGGATGAAACTGATAGCCAAGGGCATTATCTTGTTGGTGGTAAATTGCCATCGGAATAGTCTCATAAGAAGCAATTACTTCAACGTCATCAGGGACTTTGGTTGCCATTAATGAATGATAACGAGCAACCGGCATTTTATCGCCCATACCTGCAAATACTGGGTGCTCAGTCAACGCAATAATTGATGACTTGCCATGCACTGTTTCACCTGCATGACCAATAATCCCACCGTAGCTTTGTGTTAGTGCTTGCTGTCCTAAACAGATGCCCAGCATCGGGAAGCGGCCTTTACACAGTTCAATGAGTTCCATTAAACAACCCGCATCCGATGGTGCGCCAGGGCCGGGTGAAAGCACTAATAACACGGGCATTGTCTCTTGGCACATTTTGTCAAAGATGCTTTGTGCACTGATGTTATTACGGTATACCACTAACTCGCACCCTAACATAGAAAGTTCATCGACTAAGTTATAACTAAATGAATCAAAGTTATCTAAAAAGTAGATTTTATAGGCTGATGTTGTTGTCATTATTGTGCCTCGTAGGTCGATTGAATCGCAGTGATCACGGCTTGCGCTTTAGCACGAGTTTCATTGGCTTCTGATTGTGGTTCTGAATCAAACACCACACCTGCACCTGCTTGCACGAAGGCTGTGCCGTTTTTAACAAAGGCAGAGCGAATAACAATGCAGCTATCCATGGCACCATCACCCGTTAAATAACCTACTGCACCACCATAGCTGCCACGGCGTTTTTGTTCGGTTTGACGAACTAATTCAGCGGCACGTACTTTAGGTGCGCCCACTAACGTGCCCATGTTCATACAGGCTTGGTAGGCATGGAGCGCATCTAATTCTGGCTTTAAAGTACCAACAACACGTGAAACTAAGTGCATCACTTGTGAGTAGCGGTCTACTTTTAATAATTCTTTAGCGTGGCGTGTGCCAGGTACGCTAATACGAGCTACATCATTTCGCGCTAAATCTACTAACATCAGGTGCTCAGCACGTTCTTTTTGATCGTTGCGAAGCTCAAGCTCAATGCGGCTGTCTAGGTCTGGATTAATTTGTCCGTTAGCAAACTTGCCACGAGGGCGAGTGCCGGCAATAGGGTATACCTCAACTTGTTTACTCTCTGGACAATATTTGAGGGCTGACTCGGGCGATGCACCAAATAATACAAACTCTTCATCGCGCATGTAAAACATATATGGGCTTGGGTTTTGTTGTTTTAATTGGCTGTAAGCATGAAGTGAGTCAGGGCAGGCGAGAGAAAAAGTACGTGATGGAACAACTTGGAAAATATCACCATCAACAATGTTCTTTTTTAACCTGATAACATGTTCACAGTATTGCTCGTCGCTAACATCGATAGAAATAGGGTTTGAGCCTGTTTGTTTTTGCCCTTGGTAGCTTTGTGCATTGTCACATACGGTATTTAAACGTTCTAACTGTTGACCCACTTCAAAGCAGTTAGCGTGTACTTCAGGGCCGTTAAACACATTGCCGATTAGTTCTGTTGTTTTTGCCTGATGGTCGATGACAACGAGCGTTTCAGCTAAGTAGAAAACATAATCTGGGCAGCTATTTTCGCCGTCAGGTACATCAGAAAGGGCTTCGAAATTAGCAACCATATCGTAGGCAAACACACCGCCTAAGAACACAGAAAACGGGTTGTCTGTGGTACTTTTAATACTGTTAATGCAGCTACGTAGCGCACTAAATGCGTTATCTGCTACTAATTTACTGGCTTCATCAATGTCGCTTGCGATCTCGTTGTAGGTTAACGTTAACGTGTCATCTACAAGCTCAGCAGAACAGTTTTGCACATGACTTTGTAAATAAGGCAGTAATTGTTTGCCATTATTTGACTGTGCTGTGAGTGTGACCTGTTTGCCTTGGCAAACAATACGTAGCGCTGAGTCAACCAAAATTAGACTTTTTACACTGTCTTTTGAATCAATTTCAGCAGACTCTAACAGCAGTGAATTAGGCTTATCGAGTAAACTGTATAACGCAAGTGGGCTACTAATGTAGTCACGCACTTGAGTGATACTGGTTACTTCACCCGGTGTCGTCGTTATATGACTAAAAATCAAACCTTATTCTCCCTCATTCCCAAAAACTCTTTAAAAAACAAAACCCCGCGAAGCGATGCTTGGCGGGGTTCGTATAAAGATGCCTATAAATTAGATAGACCCTTACCGTCCCGCTAAGCCAGGCGCCACCACCAATGATGTGTAAGAGTTGCTATGTAATTCATTATAAAACCTTAAAATTTAGATATAAAAAAACCCGCTACATGAGCGGGTTTTGAAATCGTTAGACACGACAATTCGTCACCCGCTAGTTACGAGTGCCACCACCAAATTGTGATTTGAATTGTTTTGTTCATTGTTATTTCTTATTTAACGTGTCTGAAAGTGCCTACAGTAAAGCGTACCTAAGCCGATACTGTCAAGCATTAATTTACATATTAATACGAGTTCGGCATTTACCCATCGTAATTGCCCATTTATGAGGGTAAAACACACAGTTATATGTCTTACTTAAAAAGATAATCACGCCCTCGCACTAAATTTTTGTTATACTCACATCATTGATTCAAGAACTTACGTAAAGCAGTCTTTCCCTTTGATAAAATACGATTTACATAGCCACACCACATACTCAGATGGTCAGCTATCAGTCGAGCAATTGTTACACCGCGCGGTTGAGAAAAACATAGATGTGTTTGCAATTACCGATCACGATACGTTAAGTGCGATAAAACCAGCACGCAAAGTCATTGCAGATGATAATTTACCGCTTAAATTGATTGCTGGTGTTGAAGTATCAACAAAATGGGAAAGCTTTGAGATTCATATTGTTGGCTTAAATATTGATGATGAGAACAATTCACTGCTGTCATTATTACACGCGCAACAAGCCAAGCGTGAAGAGCGAGCCACCGAGATAGGTCGCCGCCTTGCTAAAAATGGTTTTGAAGGCATTTACGACCAAGCAAAAACATTCGCTGAAAACGCACAGATCACACGCGCGCATTTTGCTCGTGCACTGATAGAGCGTGGCGTAGCTAAAAACTTCCCTGGCGTATTTAAAAAATACTTAGGGCGAGGAAAAACAGGCTATGTACCAAGTAGTTGGTGCGATATGCAAACGGCAATTGCTGCAATTCACCAAGCTGGTGGGGTTGCAGTACTCGCTCACCCTGGGCGATATCAAATGTCTAACAAATGGCTGCGTAAGTTAATTATTGAATTTAAAGACGCGGGTGGCGATGCAATGGAAGTAGCACAACCACAACAAGCACCGAGTGAGCGCCAGTTTTTAGGTGAACTTAGTCGTGAATATGGTTTACTTGCGTCGCAAGGGTCAGATTTTCATTTTCCGACCAGTTGGTTGGAGTTAGGTAAAAATTTATACTTGCCAAAAGATTGCCAAGGGGTTTGGCAAGCATGGGAAGGGCAATAGGAGCGTGTAATGAGTCAGTTTTTTCATATTCATCCAGATAATCCGCAACCACGCTTAATCAGCCAAGCGGTTGATATTATTAAGCAAGGTGGTGTTATTGTATACCCAACCGATTCGGGTTATGCACTTGGCTGCAGCATTGGTAATAAGCAAGCAAAAGAGCGCATCGAACGTATTCGTGGTATTGAAAAACACCATAATTTTACCTTGGTTTGCCGCGACCTATCGGAGCTATCTACTTATGCTCGCGTCGATAACCAGCTATTCAGATTAATTAAAAATAACACGCCGGGGCCTTATACTTTCATCTTTAAAGGCACAAAAGAAGTACCAAAGCGTTTATTAAACGAAAAGAAAAAAACCATTGGTATTCGTGTTATCGAACACCCAATCACCTGCGCTTTATTGGCTGAACTAGGGGAGCCGTTAATGTCGTGTTCTTTGATTTTACCGGGTGAGCAATATACCGAGGCTGATCCTGATGAAATTCGCGATCGCATTGAAAAGCAAGTTGATTTAATTATTCATGGTGGTTATCTTCCTGAACAAGCAACCACAGTGATTGATTTGTCGGATGATGATATTGAAATCTTACGTGTGGGTTGTGGTGATACTAAACCATTTGAAATGTAGAGACTTCGTTGACTAGCCCAGAGCTTGATGCCCCAGATAATATACAAGAGCCAGTTCAGCAAAAGCTGCCACTGGCTTTTTTGCATGGCAAAGCGGTAGTCGACAAACCTGAAGACTTATACATTCCACCTGATGCGTTAGAGATCATTTTAGAAACCTTTGAAGGGCCTCTCGATTTACTTCTGTATTTAATCAAAAAACATAAACTTGATGTACTAGAGCTCTCTATTTTTAGTATTACAGAGCAATACGTTAGTTATGTTGAAATGATGAGCGAGTTTCAGCTTGAACTGGCTGGTGAATACCTTGTGATGGCAGCGTTATTAGCACAAATTAAATCACGATTATTACTACCAAAACATGAAGAGCTTGAAGAGGAAGAAGACCCAAGAGCTGAGCTTGTAAGACGTTTACAAGAATATGAGCAATTTAAAAAAGCAGCGGAGAATCTTGATGAGATCCCTCGCGAAGGCCGCGATATCTTTGTAGCCGAAGCGCTGGTGCCAGAGTTCAGTGAACGTGAGGTACTGTTACCTGATGTTGACATGAAAGACTTACTCGTTGCGCTAAGCGACGTTATGGCCCGAGCTAAAACATTTGAACACCATCATATTACAGCAGAAGCTTTATCGACCCGTGAACGCATGAGCTTAATATTAGATAAGCTCTCAGAAGCGCAATCACAATTACCTTTTCATACTCTTTTTACCATTGAAGAGGGCAGAAGTGGTGTTGTAGTAAGCTTTATCGCTATGTTAGAGCTAGTGAAAGAAAACCTGATCAGTTGCTTTCAGGTTGATGCCAATAGCCAGATTTATATTGGTTTGGTGGAAGAAAGCGAATAGTAGCAAGCTAATCGTTTTAAGCGGTAAGTTCTAAGTTTCAAAAGCTGTACCTTCTTTCATAGCAAGTAGGTATTCACCACTCAAAAAATAGATATTTCCATACGAATGAAGCGCTTAACTAACTGAGTGTTAAATAATTGCGCCAAGGCTCAGTACCTGTTAAGTTGTTTTTCCCACGCTTCTAGGTATAAGCCTACTATTAAGGAAAATATAATGAAAAAGTTAGGAATGGTACTGTTATCTCTCGCGGCATTTGGAGCCTCTGCTGCAGAAAATTTGCAATTAGACCTTAACCTTTATTTGAATAACCAACTTGTAAAAACGCACGCAGTTAAAACTGAAGAAGACAAAATTCAAACAGTGACTGCAGATGGCATTCTTAAATTTGATGTAACCCCTTCGTTGAACAACCAAATTGTGACACTGACATCAACACTATATAAATTTGAAAATGGTTCTTACAATAAATTTCAAGAACCTAAGTTAATGGTAAACCTTGATAAACCTGCAGCGATTGAGGTTGGTACTGAGGGTGTTGAAGTTTATAGGATTGAAATAACAGCAAGTAAAATATAGCTGCTCTGAAATTTACTATACATTTTTATAGCGGCTAGATTTAGGTATGCGTTTAATAAATAGATGTATTTTGAGTGGCATCATAATACAAATAGCTATTGAGTTAGAGGCATTTCAACTTTTTAAGGAAAGCAGATGCAAAGTAAACACTTTACAATCAAAACCATGACCAAGAAGGAAGCCGAACTCATGATTGATTGGGCAGCAGCAGAGGGGTGGAATCCAGGCCTTAATGATGCTGATTGTTACTTTGCTGCTGATCCTGAAGGGTTTTTTGTTGGTTTTCTTGACGATGAGCCTATAGCGACAATTTCTGCCATTAATTACCACGATGTATTTGGCTTTATCGGCTTCTACATTGTTAAACCTGATTACCGTGGTAAAGGTTACGGAATACAAATCTGGAATGCCGCTTTAAAACGTCTTGAAGGCTTGAATATTGGCCTTGATGGTGTGGTGGAACAGCAAGAGAACTATAAAAAGTCTGGTTTTAATCTGGCCTATCGCAATATTCGCTTTGCAGGAGTAGGCGGTGGTAGGTCACCGCAAAATGCAGACATTGTAGATCTTAATGCTGTGCCATTCGAAATCATTGACGCATACGAACAGGCTTTTTTCCCGGTAAATAGGGCAAACTTTACTAAAGCGTGGTTAAGCCAACCCCAGTGCGATGCGTTTGGCATAATGAACAACGGGAAATTGGCAGGGTACGGCGTAATTCGCAAATGCCAAAACGGCTTTAAAATTGGCCCTTTATTTGCCGACTCACCAGAATTGGCCGAATCTTTGTTCCTTGCTTTAAAATCTAAAGCGAGTGCATCCGACGTTATTTTCCTTGATACGCCAGAAATCAATCAAGCTGCTGTCGCTTTAGCACAGAAATACAACATGCAGGTGTCATTTGAAACCGCCAGAATGTATACCAGCGAATGTCCGAGCTTGCCATTAAATCGTATTTTTGGTGTTACTTCTTTTGAAATCGGCTGAGTTAAATCTTATAGCTATTCAATTTCACTAGATATTCAAAGCTCGATTAAACATTAATATAAGTTCTTACATTTATCCAAGGACGTATTTTGGAAATTAGAAAACTTAACTCACTACGTGCTTTAGCTGCGCTCATTGTCTTTTTCACTCATTTTAGCGACATAACTAATTGGCTTGGTGGTGTGTTAGGAGGGGGCTCAGGGGCATATGGGGTGATGCTTTTCTTTCTTCTTAGTGGCTTTTTGATGTCTTATCTATATATAGAAAAAGGCTTTAACAAAGATAATATTGTCCGCTATTTTTCTGCTCGCTTTGCTAGAGTTATTCCTCTGTATTTAGTGGTTGTTCTTGCTTCTTACTTGTTATCGAATAATGGTAGTTCTGTTCTTTATAACATTCCTGATACCGAGACCTTATTAGCCCATTTGCTGTTTATTTATGGCGAAAGTGTTCTGTGGTCAATACCGCCAGAAATACACTTTTATTTTATATTTACACTTTTTTGGGCAATGGCGAAAAATAGAACAGGGTATATTTATCTTTCAATTTTAGCTGTAATACTATTGTTGTTCTTTACAAATTATCCACGTATTTATGGTGATATAAATGGTGTTCCATACAGTCTGTTTAGTGTATTGAGGACATTACCCTTCTTTTTTGTCGGGGTTATGTTGGGCATGAACTATCGTTCATTAACTATTCCATATTACTTGCGAAAACATTGGTTTGTATTAACGCTTGGTTTTATTCCTCTGCTGTACCCAGCATTTTCTCCCATAAATACTGCTGATAAGGTAAGAATGTGGTTGAGTTATGAAGTTCTGCTTGTAATGAGCTCTGTTTTCTTTTGTGTTGTTTTCCTCGTGCCAGACAATAATGTATTGCTCGCTAATCGATTTGGTGATTTTATCGGAAAGATATCGTACTCGCTTTACTTGCTTCATATGCCAATAATCGCAAAAGTGAACCAATTAGACGTGTCAATTGAGCTAAAACTCTTGCTATCTCTGCTGCTGAGTGTCATAGCAGCAGCTATTTCATATCAATTTTTTGAAAAACCAGTAGCAAATTTAATTCGAAAAAAAGTATCTAATCGGTCAAATTCAGCCACCAGCCCAGCTTAGCGAAACTACATTCGTTTTTACTGAAGATACATTTTTACATTGCGGTAATAAGTTCTCCATAATCTGCTAGCACCTAGCACCTAGCACCTAGCACCTAGCACCTAGCACCTAGCACCTAGCACCTAGCACCTAGCACCTAGCACCTGTTTTCCTTTTTCCTTACAACTTTTGCCTGGAGTGTGCATATACGCACAGAAGCTGTTCGTTTTACGCTATTTTCATTATATAACCCATCAGTTAATCTATATTTAGTTTCACGATTCTCATGGGAAATGAGTATGTTAAAGAATTCAAAGTCAAGTTATGGCTGGGTGGCTATCTTAGTGCACTGGTTAATGGCACTTGGGGTGTTTGGTTTGTTTGGCTTAGGCGTTTATATGGTTGAGCTAACTTATTACGACGCTTGGTACAAAGGCTCGTTGGATTTACATAAAAGCGTGGGTATTACCTTAGCGGCATTATTGTTGTTTCGTTTTGGTTGGCGCTTGTTAGGTACTCAACCTGAGCCTGTTGCAGGTAACTCGAAAGCAATGAATCGGGTTGCACACTCAGTACATAAACTGATTTATTTAGCTTTAATTGTCATTGTGACATCGGGTTATTTAATCTCAACGGCTGATGGCCGTGCAATTGAAGTATTTAATTTATTTGCTGTACCGGCAATACCAGAGTCGGTCGCAAACCAAGAAGATATTGCAGGTAAAATTCACTTTTATGCCGCGTATGGGCTAATAGCTGTGGTTGTTTTACATGCTTTAGGGGCACTAAAACATCATTTTATCGATAAAGATAAAACCTTAATTAGAATGATCAAACCATTGAAGGATGATTAACATGAAAAAATTACTATTAGGCACAGCACTAAGTGCTGCACTTTTCTCAACTGCTAACGCAAATGCAGCTGACTACGTTATTGATACAGACGGTGCGCACGCATTTGTAACTTTTAAAATTAAGCACTTAGGTTACAGTTGGTTACATGGTCGTTTTAATACCTTTTCAGGTGATTTTAGCTATGACGATAAAGCGCCGAATGCGTCTAAAATCAATGTAACGATTGAAACGAAAAGCATCGACTCAAATCATGCTGAGCGTGACAAACATTTACGTAGCAAAGATTTCTTAAATGTTGATAAGTACCCAACCGCAACATTTAAAAGTACTTCAATCAAATTTGATGAAGACGGTGATGAAGCTGATGTAACGGGTGAATTCACCTTAAATGGTGTCACTAAAACCATTACCTTTGAAATTGATAAAATTGGTGAAGGTAAAGATCCATGGGGTGGTTATCGTGTTGGCTTTGAAGGCGAAACAAGCCTAAAACTAGCTGACTATGGTATCGACTACAACCTTGGTCCTGCTTCGACACATGTTGATATAGGTTTATTTATTGAAGGCGTACGTAAGTAAGTTTATCAATGTTTAATTAATAAAAGTGCCGCTTAGTGAGCGGCACTTTCGTTTCTATCTTTTAATCTCTTTTCTAAAATTGGCTGCAAATTATCAGGTAGCCAGCGCACTAACACATCATGAAAAGCATCTGTATGAGCGATTTTCTCAAGTGTTTGATCTAATAATTTTACCGTTACCTCACCTTGCTTGTTTTTAGTGCAGCCTACATAGCCAATGCTTAACGCTGGTGCTTCAGTAAGTGTGATTTGGGTTAGTTCATCTTCAAAGCCCATGGAATGAGCAAGATAATAATGCTCGCTTGGGTAGCCAAGTAATATATCAATACGCTTTTTTTGTAGCATATAAGTCAAGCTTGCGAGGGTGTCTCTGCCGGGGCGTGAAATGATATTGGCATCATGACTTTCGTTAATCACCTTGTCGATATTAGTCCCGAAAGAGCGGCTCATTGATACCCCTAATGCAAGGTTTTCGGCTAATAATGATTTTAGTGACACAGGTTTTGTGACGTCTAACTCAAGTTTTGCGGCTAACTCTTTACGTATTGCAATAGACGGCGACAAACCTACAGTTGATGAATGTTCAGTAAACTGAATATGCTGCTTACGGTGCTCGTTTTGATATAACGACAGCATACAGTAATTATTGTGTGGGTTTGATAGTTCATGCACAGCACGACTGGCTGGCAATAAAGTGCGTTTAAATGAAACCTCAGGCAGTGCTTTTTCTAATAATTTGATCACACTTTCATCACGACCTGTGCCTTCATATTTATCATGCATGATGTAGTAGGGGGCAAAATCAACCATGATCCACTCAATGGCTTTAGGTTGCTTATTTGCATAAGCTGGCAAGGAAAAAAGTAATAGTAAAATAGACCACACACTACGCATAGTTACTACCTATTTAGGAAATAAAATATAAGTGTAGCAGGAATATAGGCTTATGCTGGCTGGTGGTGAAAACTAAAACGCCAGCTTGTTGGCTGGCGTTTATCGGTAGGGTTTAGTTGGCTTTTAACCACTTCACAAATTGGCGTGCATCACTCGCCTTTTGGAAGATGGCATTTTTTAAGCCCTGCGTGTCGCTAAAAATTACACGCTGTTTGTTTACCGAGATTGATTGCACTGGATGTGCGATTTGGATCAAAGATCCGTTGTATTTATATGACATAATAAAACTCACTTTTTCTTTTGTCTGTGTCTGTAGAGCTTTAATAGGCATTTAAAAAATACAGACCGACATTTGTTGTCTTGCTAACAGTGTCGACTAAGTTTGTGACAGTTTGGTGATGATTTGAAATTCATCAAAATGTCATTTAGTGAACAAGCTGCAAGTATTTATACGAATATGCGGGAATTACTGGATCAAGGTAAGGGGTTAACCGCGTGGTTTCTAAAAACCAGACAATCAGAGTACTGTAAGAATCAATTAAGCGCAAGGTTTATTTTTTAAACATCAAAAATAATCTCTGGATGTTTAATAGAAACAGGCGTATTGTGATTAGGCACAAAATAACAATAAGAAGTATGCTTATGAATTACCTTTTGGTATCAGATATATTCGGTAAAACAGCGCATCTATCGCTGCTTGCTCAGCAGCTTCGCGGTAAGGTTAGTCTTTGTGACCCTTACATGGGGGAAATTCAGCTCCCCATAAATGAGCAGTTTCAATATCAACATTTTATGACTCAATGCGGCCATGACAGTTATTTTGAGCTAGTGCATTTAAAAATGGCGACTGTCCGTCAGCCAACCACGATTATTGCATTTAGTGCAGGCGCTGCCGCTGTGTGGCGTGCTCAAGCAGAATTAAAAGATTCTTTCATTAAAAAAATCATTGCCTTTTATCCATCACAAGTTAGACATCATCTTGAGCTTGAGGCTAACGTTCCTTGTCGATTTATTTTTCCTCACAGTGAAGAGCATTTTGATATTAAGCCTGTGATTGCTTCATTAAAAAGTAAAGCCAAGGTGAGCTGTGAAGTAGCCGACTATGCTCATGGGTTTATGAACCCGCTATCTGAGAATTTTAATCAGCTCGGCTATCAGCAATTTACCGAACAGCTATTAAAAGAGTGTTGTAACTCAGAACTTGTCCCCAACGATTAAAAAACTGGTCTATAGTCATTACTAAACAACAATATAAGTAATGACTATGACGGACCAAACAAATTACAGCCACTTCTTATCTAACCCGGTTGCTAAACCACCTTGTCGAATGATCAACGCGCAAATGTATGGTTTTTTTGTGTCTGGCTGCGAGCAAAAAATGCAGCAGTATGTTGATGCAACTTTAAATCTACTAGCAACTGAATCAACCTCGTTTAATGTGTTAGGGAGTGCTTGTTTACTTACCTTCACTGATATCGAAAAAATTTCTTCGTTAACGCCACCGTTTTCTGAGCATGGCTGGATGCAAGAAACCGATATTATTATTTGGCTTCCAGTAGCAAAAATGCAAGATGGTGATATTAGCCATTTATATTGGTATCCGGCTTTTATTAGTGTGAATAATATCTATGCCTTAATTAATGGCAGAGAGGCTTGGGGTTACAATAAATACTTATGTGAATACCAAATGCCTACAGCTGTGAGTGATGCGGGGCCCTTTAGTATAACTTTAGAATGTTTTGATGTGTTTAACCCAGACTCTAAATTAGCGATGCATGAGCTATTAACCATTGAGCAAACACAGGCAAGTACCAAGGAAAACTTACTCGATAACTTATCGGAATTTTCTAAGCACGTAACAGACTTGTTTGATGCGCAAATTAAAGGCATTGATTTATCGCTTCTTAAACAATTATTAGACGGGTTTATTCATCCGCAGATGGATCAGATTTTATTTAAACAATTTCCCGATGGTGTAGGAGAAAAAGCGGTTTATCAAAGCGTGGTTCACTCTCCATCGTTAATCAAAAAAATTCACCAATTAAAACTTTTACACAATGATTTTAGTCTTGATGTAAAAGCGCTTGCGAGTTTTCCTTTAAATGACATGTTTGGCATCGCACTTGGCAAGCAAGTTGTTCATTTACCTTTTTACGTCAATATGGATTTTGACCAGCTTGGCGCAACACAACTGTTACCAGCATAGAGGTGACCATGGAAAAAGAAAAAATCACTATTGTCGGGGGCGGTGTTGCAGCGATGACTGCGGCTGTGTACTTAACCGAGCAAGTTAATTGGCAAAGCCAGCGCGAAATTACTGTCTATCAACAAGGCTGGCGTCTTGGCGGGAAAGGGGCAAGTGGCCGTAACGCCCATTTCGGACAGCGAATTGAAGAGCATGGTTTACATGTTTGGTTTGGCGCATACGTGAATAGTTTTCGCACCTTAGAAGGTGTATATAATTCACTCAATAGACCCGCTAGTTGTTCATTGGCTACTTGGCAGCAGGCCTTTAAACCACACAGCTTTATTGCCTTACAAGAGTTTATTGATAACGAATGGCAAACTTGGCCGATTGATTTTCCAACCGTTGCAGGTAACCCCGCTGATGGCAGCCTAGATATAACAGTGTGGGACTTTGTCACCATGACATTAGCATGGCTAAAAAAATGGACCGAAGGCATTGAGCATGTTTGTCAGCAGCAACATGCTCAAACTACGTTAGTGACTAAAAAATCACGGGATCAATCGTTACTCAAGCACATGTATCAAGAAATCAAAGCAGATATTGATACCCATTTAAATGGCGCAAAGCAGTTTATTGATGATATTGAAGCAGGCGCAACTGAAATTGCCTCGAACCCACGAACATTGATAACCCATTTGCTACAGTTCACTGAAAAGCAGGCTACGCACACCGATAATCAAGCTGATCGCTTGGTGATTTGGTATATCGTCAGAAAGTTAAAACGTTGGTTCAAAGATCAAGTCATTGATTTACTGGATGACAACCCAGAGTTGCGTAGACTTTATATTTGCGCCGATCTTGCTATTGCAATGCTCACAGGACTGATTAAAGACCAGGTCTATCGAGACGGTTTTGGCGTCATTAATTGCTACGATTTTCGTCAGTGGCTAGAAAAAAATGGTGCTAACAAAACTTACAGTGTCGATTCAGCGCCAGTACGTGGCTTTTATGATTTGGTGTTCGCTTACCCAAAAGGAGACTTTAATAAACCCAATGTTGAAGCCGGCGTTGCCGCCCTTGCCATGTTACGAATAGGCCTTTGCTACAAAGGTGGCGTGATGTGGAAAATGCAAGCTGGGATGGGCGATGTCATTTTCGGTCCAATTTATGAGCTTTTAAAGCAGCGCGGCGTTAAGTTTAAGTTTTTTCATCAGTTAACTAACTTATCGGCAGGACAAAATGACCAAGGTGAGTCGCTGGTAAGTGAAATTAAACTTTGCCAACAGGTGAGTTTAATTGGCCAAGATTATGAACCGCTTATTGATGTAAAAAAGCTACCTTGCTGGCCTAGTGAGCCATTGTATGAGCAAATCAGCCCTGAACAAGCGCACTTATTACAAGAATATCAGATCAATTTAGAGTCATTTTGGAGTAATTGGCCCGAGGTGTATCAAGAGCACTTTAGTAGCCCATTGCCAACAGTGACGCTTCGCCATGGTATTGATTTTGATACACTGATTTTAGGTGTCTCAGTTGCCTCACTTGAACATGTAGCCTCTGAACTTTTAGCTGTAGATTATGTACTTTCTCAACAAGCAACAAAAGTTCAAAGTGTGGCGACTCAGGCTTGCCAAGTATGGTTGAATAAAACCGATCCACAACTTGGCTTTAAGCAAACTAATGCCGCTGATGAAGGGCCTATTTTAAGCTGCTTTGTTGAGCCGTTTGATACTTGGGCCGCAATGGGCAATTTGCTAGATAAAGAAGATTGGCCAAGTGAAAATGCGCCAGTGAACATTGCCTATTTTTGCAGTGCGTTTAGCTGCGAAAACTACCCACCTGCCAGTGCTCATCAATTCCCAGAGCAAATGAAAGCCGAAGTCAAATTGAATATGCATAATTTGTTTAGCGCAGATATGCGGCCACTTTGGCCCGAAGCCTATATTGATAACAAGTTTGATTGGCAGGTTTTTTATAGTGATCCACACAGCATTTTACCTGTACTTGAGCAGCAATATTGGCGCGTTAATGTAGACCCTAGTGAGCGCTATGTTTTATCTGTGGTTGATTCGAGTAAATACCGCCTTGCTACAGATGGCAGTCAGTTTGTCAATTTACGCATCACTGGCGACTGGATAAAAACAGGGGTTAATGCAGGCTGTGTTGAGGCTGCTGTGATGGCCGGTATGCAAACAGCGCGGGCAATATGTGGTTGGCCAACTAAGATCAGCGGAGAGCACGCATTCGAAAAAGGTTAGTGTGAGTAAAGTTGTAAATAAGTATGCATATAAGTCATGAAATTCCATGATTTATATGCGACTTTAATTGATTGTTTGGTCTATACTTACCACTAAATTACAACAATTTAACAAGTTTCCCTCTTTTAAGGTCTAAAAGCTAATGAAGCGACCCTTTCTGAAAGATCCTAAGTTTATGATGTTGTCGAGCACCAGCTTGGCGGCATGTGTAATGGCAAGCGCTGTTGCACAAGGAGCTGAGATTGAAAAAGACATGGAAGTTATTAGCGTTTATGCACAAAAACGTCCGCAAGCAATTGAAGACGTGAGTGTAGCGGTAAGCCAAGTGGATGGCGAAATTTTAAAAGCTCAGCATTTTAAAGATTCAACTGAAATTGGTTTGTTTGCGCCAAATGTAAAAATAACCCAAAACGCCGCAGAAGGAACGCCACCTGCTGTTAGTATTCGAGGGGTAGGGTTACTTGATTACAATACGGCGAACACTTCACCTGTCGCTATGTATATTGATGGCGTTGCGGTGGGGTCTGCCAATAATCAAATTGTTAACTTATACGATATTGAACAGCTCGATATTTTACGCGGCCCACAGGGTACTTTGTTTGGGCGCAATTCTACCGGTGGTGCAATTCTGATTCGCTCAAACCGCCCTGAGTTTGATAGCTATGGTTCATTGACATTAGGCATTGCCAATAATAACGCTACTAGCATCGATGGTATGTGGAACCAACAACTATCAGATTCAAGTGCAATGCGTATTGCTGTTAACTATCAAGACTATGAGTACTCAACAAATAATATCTATACAGACTCACCAACAGCAGGTATGGAGCAAAAAAATGCCCGTGTGTCTTTTCTATCTGAGTGGGATGAGGTTGATCTTTACCTGCAAGCGCATATTGAAGACTGGGATGGTATTGCCCAGCCTGTTGGCAGTATTGGTATTGTCGCCAACCCTTTAACGGGTGAGCTGTGTTCACCAGCAGATGCAGGCTCAACACGCTGCTTTGACAACTTTGGTTTTAATGATGGCAGTGATGATTTCTTTGCGGTAAGCGTCAATAATGACTCGCCTCATAAATCTGATGGCTATGGCTTTATTGCTGAAGTAAATTGGCATTTAAACGAGCAAAGTACTTTTACAATGCTTTCGAGCTTTAACGATCTCGAAAGAAGCCATGCTTTTAATTGTGATGGCTCGCCAGCTCGCTTGTGTGAAGGAGTATTAGGGTTAGATACACATCTAATTAGCCAAGAATTCAGATTACTTAACGAATTTGCTGATTACACGTTAACCAGTGGGGTGTATTTTGCAGATGAAACAATTGAGCAAGATAATTTAAATGATATTTTGCGCGATTTTCGTGGCATTTTACCCACAAACTTAACCGCGACCTTTATCTACGATAACGAAATCGAGATGCAAAATTTGGCAGTATTTAGCCAAATTGAAGTGCCTGTCGCAGATAAATGGATGATCACCGCGGGTCTTAGATATGACTATGAGTCACTTGAGTATGACTCAATCGCCACGTTAAATACGGTGCTTGATGTGAACGACTTAGACGGTGTGCTTGTACCATTTTATCGCGTTACCGATGAGCAATCAGATAATGGCTTTAGCGGGCAATTTGCAATTAATTATCGCTATTCAGATGCAAGCAACCTTTATTATCGTTTTGCTAATGGTAGTAAAAGTGGCGGCTACAATGGCGGCTTTTTGTCATCTGAAGAACAAGCAATGTTAGCAAACTACGGCAAAGAGCGCTTAAATGCCCATGAAGTTGGCTTGAAGTCGTTCTGGCCTAGCCAGCAATTAAGAATGAATTGGGCAGCGTTTTACTATGATTATAACGACCAACAGGTGTTTATGAACCAAGCGTCAGAAACACCGCAAATGCCTCCTGTGCAATTACTTGAAAATGTTGCTGATTCAACTATTTATGGTCTTGAAACTGAAATTAATTACCAAGCAACTAAGCAATTAGCCATGCTACTTTCAGTAGGTTATATCCCCCATGCTGAATTTGAAGAATACGTTGACCCACTTGGTAACAGTATTACCGATAACCAACTGCCATTTACCTCTAAATGGAATGTTTCAGCGGGGATAAAATACGATACCAGCTTGGCGTCGTATCCGTTATCGGCCAACATTATTTACGATTATCAGTCTGAGTTCTATTTTGATCAGAATATGAATCCATATGCTCTCCAAGACGGCTTTAGCATTGTGAATGCGCATCTAAAATACGATGTTGATAATTGGTCATTTACTTTGTGGGGCAAAAATTTATTTGATACTGAATATAGTCAGTTAAAGTTCGATTTAAGTTCGTTCCTAGGCATGCTTGAAGACTTTAAAGGGGAAGGGCGTCGCTATGGCTTTGATGTTTCACTACAATTCTAGTCGTTGCCATCACCACAATGGTACAGGGGTTTTGTGAATGCGGTTAAAGCTGTATTTAAGTACTCTGCTGTTATTGTTTATATTAAGTGTTTCGGCTAATGCACAAGATACGTTTGTCTACACTGATGCTGTAGCTGATCAAAACCTCCATGATGTCGGTGAAGTGTTTATGGCGAACGATAATATGTTCCCGCAATCTGTGGCTGCGATTGATGCTTGGCGAGTCAGCAAAAAACCGCAATCTCGAATAAGCTCTGTCGGCGGTAGCTATTGGTTAATTGTTGAAATTGAAAATCAAAGTGATATCGAAGATTTAGTCCTCTATCCGTATAACACTTTGGTTTCGAAAATAGAAAGCCGCATTTATGATATATCTGATCCAAGTGCCCCGATACAGCACTTTGTAACCGGTGGGGTCGAGCCTAACCAATTTGCTTTTCACTATGGCAATCGTTTATCTCTTGAAAAAGGTAAGCACTACACGTTAATCACTTATTTTGAGAGTGACTACTTTTATACTCCCGCAAAGCTGGTATTAACGCCTTATCAAGATTATTTTCAGAACATAACCGTCGAAAATATGATCATGATGCTGTGCTTTGGGGTGGGCATTGCACTTGGTTTATATAATTTATTAATTTACTTGGTTTCCCGTGATGTTACACACCTGTATTACGCATTATTTACTGCATCCTGGGTGTTTGCTTGGAGCCATTTTTTCCATATTTCTGATCAGCTGTTTGGTTACTATAATCCTCATCTTCACTGGCTCGGCTTTGCCCTCACACCATTAACCAATATTCTGTTTTACAACAACTTACTTAAACTCAAAGAAACATTTCCGAAACTGGCGCAATTATCACTCACGGTGGGTGTAATTGCCACTTTGGGTATTCCGTTTTGTATTTTATGGCCAAGCTTTGGTTTTTATTGGTCAACGTTAGTAACGGGTGTTGCTTTATGTTTAGGCTTATACATAGGTATTCGCTGTATGCTCATTGGCTTTAAGCCAGCACGCTATTTTGTGCTGGCTTACATTGCCATGATGCTACCGAATATGGTGGGTAATTTAACTAATTTAGGCTTGCTGCCAGCTACTTCCATTAATTTATATTTATTGGGGTTGATAGGCACAGCCATGGACGCCATGTTGCTGGCGTTTGCTGTGGCCGATAAATTTAGGCTGCTTCACGATGACAACGTAGAGCTCAATAAAAATCTAGAAGAAAAAGTACATTTAAGAACCTTGGAGCTTGAAGAGCTTGCCTCTGAGCTTCGCGATGCGAATGAAGCTAAAAGTCGCTTTTTAGCGAATATCAGTCATGAGATTCGCACCCCAATGACATCAATTATTGGCTATGCAGATGGCATTATGCTCGGGGACATTAAGCCTCATGAGCGCAACCATGGGATTGGCGTTATATTGCAAAATAGCCGCCATGTTCTTGGATTAATAAACGATATACTCGATATGTCGAAGATTGAAGCCAACAAGCTAGAAATAGATTTAGTCGAAACAGACTTGTTTGCCACGATTGCCAATATTGAGTCACTTATTGGCAAGCAAATCCGTGATAAGGGCTTAAAGTTCAGTGTTGATTATCAGTTCCCGTTGCCAGACTACCTAATTACTGATCCGAGTCGATTAAGGCAAATCTTATTAAACCTAACAACCAACGCCCTTAAGTTTACTCAAGTCGGGCGTATAACCTTAACGGTGAGCTGTCATAACGATAAGTTGTCGATAAGCGTAAAAGATACCGGTATCGGCATGACAGACAAAGAGCAACAAGCTTTATTTAGTGCCTTTTATCAGGCGGATTCAAGTATTTCTAGGCAATATGGCGGCACTGGTCTTGGCCTTAATATTTCTAAAAGCCTCGCCAAAAAATTGGATGGGGATATCAGTGTTAAAAGTAATGTCGGTTCTGGCAGTGAATTTATTTTTACCATGTCGGTTTATACCACAGATAATACACGTTGGCTCAATGATATGAGTGAAGTCAAACTTGTTGAAACCTCACCGTTTAGTAAGCTTGATGCACCTGAGAACTTAAAGGGTAGGGTACTACTTGCTGAAGACCACCCAGACAACCGGCGTTTAATTGCGCGAATATTAGAGCGTATGGGGCTGACAGTGACCACCGTTGAAAATGGTAAAGACGCAGTGCAAGCAACCCTAGAAGACAGCTTTGACCTTATTCTACTGGATATTCAAATGCCGATTATGGACGGTCAAGAAGCATTAAAAATGATGCAAGCAACGGGAGTGAGTGCGCCAATCATTGCACTTACAGCTAATACCATGAAGCATGAAATTGCTCGTTATATGAAGCAAGGCTTCAATGATTTAATCGCCAAACCAATTGATAGAAACGCGTTTAGCCATAAAATTGCCAGTTACTTAGATTGCGATGAGTTAGCCGATATCAAGTTACCTGAAAAAGAATTTCAGGCGCTTAAAGATGATTATATAAAGGGCCTTGAAGAACAATATCGAGAAATGCGCGAGCAATACAAAAAGATGGACATTGATGGCTTAAGCAGAAATGTTCATATGCTTAAAGGCGCTGCAAACATGTTCGAATGTGAAATGCTCTATGTTAAAGCCGTTGCAGTAGATACTGCGCTTAAAAAAGATACCGTCACGCTCGATACGCAGCTTATTGCATCCTTATTTTGTGCCATGCAAGACGAGATAACCAAGGTAACGCATTGATTGCTTGAATAGCGGCTATTTCTTTGTAAGCACAGACAAATTAATTATTTCCTGATATTAATATTGTTAAAACACCTTGCTGGGAAGACATGATGCAGTATCAACATATTTCAGTACCATCGAATGGCGTGCAAATTACTATCGATAGTAAGGGCCAGTGGCATATTCCTGACAATCCAGTTATCGCTTACATTGAAGGCGATGGTGTCGGTCATGATATAAGCCCGGTGATGCGTGAGATTGTCGATGCAGCAGTGGACCATGCTTATCAAGGCGATAAACAAATACATTGGATGGAAGTGTTCAATGGCGAAAAAGCAGCAGCGCTTTATGATGGTGACTGGTTCCCGCAAGAAACCCTGCATGCCGTTAGGCAGTTTAAAATTGCCATAAAGGGGCCGCTAACAACCCCCCTTGGCGGTGGCTTTCGCTCTTTAAATGTGGCCCTTCGTCATGAGATGGATTTATTCGTTAACATGCGGCCCATTCGCAGTTATCCGCACTTACCATCACCTTTAAAAGAACCTGAAAAAACCCAAATAACAGTAATCCGCGACAGCTCAGAAGACGTTTATTCAGGCATTGAGTGGCAGGCTGGCAGTATTGACAACGAGCGGATGCTTGATTTTCTGTGTCAAGAAATGGGTGTCACCCGACTACGTTTTGATAACCAATGCGGCATTGGTATTAAAAACAGCTCGAAAGAGGCGGCAGAACGCTTGATGCGCTATGCCCTTAACTTTGCCCTTAAAGAGCACAGTGAATCACTGACTGTGGTGCACAAAGGTAATGTACTTAAATTTACCGATGGCGCTTTTAAACGCTGGGCATTTGCCCTTGCTGAGCAAGAATTTAACGCTATAGCGCATGACAATGGTCGTTGGTTAGTTATCAAACGTGAAGAGCAAGATGATTTAATCATCAAAGAAGTCATTGCCGATAACATGTTACAACAAGCGCTGCTCACTCCTGAGCAATTCGATGTGGTGGTAACAACCAATCAAAACGGCGATTACTTAGCTGATATGTTAACAGCACAAGTCGGTGGGGTAGGAATTATGCCTGCGGCAAACTTAAATAATGAAGTAGCCTTTTTTGAACCGACTCATGGCACATTTAATCGCATTGCCGGTGAAGACAGTGCAAATCCAACAAGCAGTATTTTAAGTGCGGTAATGATGCTACGTTTTATGGGCTGGCATCAAGCTGCGAATAGAATAGAAAAAGCTCTAGAAGAGACGCTTAAAGCAAATGAAATGACGTTTGACTTGGCTAATTTAGTAGCCGATGCGACGATGCTTAGTTGCAGTGATTTTGCAAAAAGCATCATCGCGCGAATAAGTAACTCAAATAATTAACCATATTATGCGGCACTGGCGCTTTTAACTGCGTAGACACATGGTTTACCTGTTAATTGTGCTGCACGTTGGTAAATATGTTCTGCACCTGGTTCATTGCTTGTCATGCCTGTTAATGTGTCCATTAACGCAACCACTAAAATAGCGGGTACTTGGCAGCAGTATTCATCGAGTACTGCAGTTGTTGTTTGAGCATCAACATGACAATGCGGGTGAGTGCGTACTGTGCTGTATGCTTTTAACAGTGTGTCCGCTTGTAAAACATCATCATCTTGATGTTTGGTTTTACGGCATTGGCAACCAAACTCATCAACCATAGTGGCTAATGTTTGGTAAATTTCTTCACAAGGTAAATTACTTTTTTTACAAAGTTGTTGCTCGATGAATGAGTGTAATTGACCATTAATGTAAAGGCCGTCCTGTTGAGTGAATTGCGCTGAAGTTTCCATAATCATTTTCTCTTTGTTTATGTGCTTAACTTCACTCTAGCCCTTCACTCATTATTAATGAAATTGTTGTTTTCAATAACTGATATTGATTTTATCAATATTACGCTGTTTTTAGCGATCAGCCACGGTGCTGGCAAAGGCAAGTAGCTCTCTGCGAAGCCACTGGTGCGGGTTTGCGTGATGTAACAAAGGGCTCCATAACATTTTCACTTCAATAGGAACAATTTGAAAAGGTACTGGACTTATTACCAAATCAGTGTGTTTTGCTAATAACATGGCTTGTCGACGAGGTAATGTGGCAATCAGTTTTGGTGATTGACATAGCAAGCTTGCCACCATGTAGTGGCGGGTGAATACGCGAATATTGCGGGTTTGTTCTAATTGCCATAATGCCTCATCGACCCAGCCGAGTTTTTGACTACCTGATTTATTCGTCAATGCCGCTTCTACGCCCCAACCTGCCCGATTCACCCAAATGTGCTCTTGTGCAAGGTAGCCTTCAAGATTTTGCTGTTGTAAGTAGGGATTGTCTGGGTGTGTTAAGCAGCAGTAATTATCGCGCCAAACACTGGCTTGGTGGAATGAGCGGGGCAGGCCGTTAAAGCGGTTTATGGCAAGGTCGATGGTGCCTTTTTCCATATCTTGAAGATTAACATCGCTTGGGCTCAAAATATCAAAGTTAAGTCCCGGATTTTTTTCCAGCTGCTGCGTGATAAACGGCGCAATTAGGGTTGATTCTAGGTAGTCGTTTGCCATAATCCGAAATGTAATTTTAGCTGTGCTAGGGTCGAATACTTCACTTGGCTGAGTAATTTCTTCGGCCATTTTTAACAGTGATTCTATTTCAGGTTTAAGGCTGAGCGCTTTTGCTGTCGGCGTCATCGTGCCAGCGGCTCTCACTAATAATGGATCATCAAATAAATCACGTAAACGCTTAAGGGCATTACTCATTGCTGGTTGAGTCAAAGCCAGTTTATTGGCGGCTTTTGACACACTTTGTTCATCAATGAGGACATTTAAATACACCAATAGGTTGAGGTCGACGTGCCTAATATTCATTTGATCAATCTTATTTATTATCTTTATTAATTACCTAAATTAAAGCGCGCTTGCTATTGTGTGTAAACAAGGCGACTAAAATAATCAGCATAAGCGATAAAAATAATGCCACAGCAGAGCTCACATTTGGCTGTTAAATCACACAGCGAACAGTTAAATCAGGTAGTAGCGACTAAGCTTGCCCGCGCGGTGTATGCTGGCTTTGAGGCAATGTTTGCAGAGTTTTTAAATATTACCCTCGGTGCACAAAGTCGTTTTGAACAGCGCCAGTGGCATCAAGTTCAAGGGGCTATGAAATCGCGATTACAGGTTTATGAAGGGCAAGTAAAAAAGGTAAGCCAAGCAGTAAAAATTATTGCTTATAGCGAGGTAGATGATCCTGCAATTTGGTTACTAGCCAAAAAAATATACGCAGAAATGGTGCAAAGCCATGAAAATCAGCCGATTGCTCATACTTTTTTTAACTCAACCTTCGGTGCTATTTGGGACTCACGAAAAATCCGCAATGTACATTTGTTTGTACTAAAAGCACGTTATCAACTTGGGCCGCGGCCTTTTGATTCATTGGTTAGCCGCATTTCTTTACAAAATGGTTTTGAAAGTGCCATCAGTAGCTTAATAAAACGCCATGTGTTTCGTTCACAATACGCTGATTTTACTGGTGATGTTGCCATGTTGCAGCGTACTTTAATTGCGGGTGCAAAACTGCAATGCCCGCAAGTCTATGAGCTACTTGCACTCAACGATGGTTATATTGAATACGCAAATTCTTTGTTTTTCAGAAATAAAGCGTGTTACATCATAGGTCGATGTATTGCTAAAAATGGCGATAACATGCCATTTGCGATTGCGTTGTTAAATAGTGAAAAAGGTCTGCATATTGATGCTGTGATGATGGGAGCTGACCAACTTAGCTTATTGTTTGGCTTTGCGCGTACTTATTTTATGGTCGATACCGACCAACCCGCACGATACGTTGATTATCTCAGTGTTTTAATGCCCCATAAGCAACGCTTTGAGTTGTTTAATGCCATAGGCTTTATCAAACATGCTAAAACCGAGTTCTATCGTTACAAAGTTGATACCACGCGCAATAGCCCTGTGGATGATAAATACATTATTGCGCCAGGAACGCCGGGCATGGTAATGCTAGTATTTACAACCCCAGGCTCAGATTATGTCTATAAGGTAATCAAAGATAAATTCAGTGCACCGAAAACAGCCACCAAACAGCAGGTCATGGCCAAATACGATTTTGTTAAACAAGCCGACAGAGTTGGCCGGTTAGTTGATACACATGAATTTCGTTATTTAGCGTTTGATTTAAGTCGATTTAGTGAAGAGCTAATAAAGACAATGCAGCAGCAAATTGGTGATAGTTTAGTAATTTCGGGGAATGCACTTATATTGCGCCATGTTTATGTAGAACGCAAAATGACGCCGCTTAATTTGTATATCAATGACTGTGATGAGCGAAAACTGCAGCAAGTCATGGTTGATTACGGTAAAGCAATAAAAGAGCTCGCGGGGGCTAATATCTTTCCCGGTGATATGCTGATGAAGAACTTTGGTGTCACTCGTTGGGGAAGAGTAGTGTTCTATGACTACGATGAAATTTGCCCAATGACAGAATGTCAATTTAGAGAGCTGCCAAAAACTGATGACTCATTGGATGAGCTCAGCAGCGAAAGCTACTTTGATATCGCAGAAAACGACGTATTTCCGAGCCAGTTTAAAGTGTTTTTTAGCGCCAATAAGCGGGCGTTTGATTATTTTAATGCAGCCCACCAAGATATTTTCACAGCCACTATGTGGCAGCAATTACAAGCGGCTATTAACGATGGGCAATTGCTTGATGTTTATCCTTATAAGCAGTCTTGGCGCTTTTCTTCGATGAAAGCTCAAATGAAAAAATCTCAACCTATAACTGTTTAATAGTAACATAGTGTTAGCGTATGCTATTGAAAAAATTGCTAAGGAACGCACTATGAAAAACACACTGTTATTATCGAGTTTATTTATTTCGTCTATGGTAAGCGCCAATCCGTTATTAGGTAGCTGGCAATTTGTTGAAGGCAAATATGCAGCCAATGACGGCTATGTGACGGCAAAATCGCCAGAAATAACCTCTGTTAAACTGATTACACCCAGTCATTTTAGCTATATCACCCAAAAGCAAGGCAACTTTCATTATGCTGGTGGCGGCAAATATGTTTTGCAAGACCAGCAATTTATCGAAACTTTTTCCTATGGTAATGTACCTTCACTACTTGGTAAGACCATGGCATTTGATTACAAAATAGAAGGTGACTTGTGGCACCACACCTTGTATGAAAATGGCAAATTAGTCGAAGCTGAGATCTGGCAACGAATTAAATAGAAGGTGATATGCGTTATATTAAGCACGAAGACTCACAGTTACATTTTGCGCAAACAGATAAACCAGCCCTAAAAGATAACGAAGTTCTTATTGCTGTTGCAGCAATCGGCGTTAATCGGGCAGATTGTTTACAGCGACAAGGTAAATATCCTGCGCCCAAAGGTGACAGTGAAATTCTAGGGTTAGAATGCGCCGGTACCATTGTTGAGCAAGGTAGTGCAGTATCCGGTGACTGGCTTAATAAACGCGTTTTTGCCTTGTGTGCGGGCGGTGCTTACAGCGAGTATGTTGCCGTTGATGCTGCGCAAGTGATGCCTTTACCAGATGAAATGACAATGGCCCAAGGCGCTGCAATCAGCGAAGTTTACTTAACGGCATTTTCTGCTTTGTTTCAATTTGGTCAGCTTAAAGCAGGGCAAACGGCACTTATTCATGCAGGAGCCAGTGGCGTAGGCGGTGCCGCAATTCAAATGGCTAAACGCGTTGGCGCTCAAGTGGTGATCACCGCCGGAAGCGATGAAAAGTGCGAGCATGCCAAACAGCTGGGTGCTGACCATACCATCAATTATAAAACCACCGACTTTGTAGAATACTTCAAAGCAAATAATTTACAGGCCAATACCATTGTTGATCCAGTTTCAGGGAGCTATTTAAACAAAAATGCCGCCGTTGCAGCAATGGATTGCCAAATTGTGATGTTAGCGTTTTTAGATGCGCGCTTTGCTGAGGTTGACTTTGCAAGGCTGCTTAGCAAACGTATTTCCTTTCATGCATCAACCTTACGAAACCGTTCAATTGAATTTAAGCGCGATTTAAAAGAGCAGTTTATAACCCGCTTTTATGATGATTTGGCACAAGGACTGTTGGATTGCAATATCTATAAAACGTTAAATTGGCAAGATGCAAATGAGGCTCATCGTATTTTAGATAACAACGAAAATTCGGGAAAAGTGGTGATGTTAGTTGAATAACATTAATTTGCCCATATTATTGGTTTTATTAGTAGTTAAAAGTAAAGGTTAGTATGAACCCAATTATTGCAATGCTCAAAGAGCACAATGTAAGTGACGAAAAAGTGCGTGAGCTGTTCCAAGCATTTATGGAAAACCCAATGATGGCAATGGGTTTGGTTCAACAGTTAGGTATCCCACCAGAAAAGCTTCAACAACTTATGGCATTAGTGATGACGCAGCCACACCTTATTAAAGAAGCGGCTGAATCAGTTGGGATCAGTGATGACGAAGTTGAACAAGCCAAAGCGCAGTTCAAAAATCAGCAGCCGTAAGATTTTACGATGCTTACTGAACAAAAAAGGTTAGCTAAATAGCTAACCTTTTTTGTTGGCCTATTGATATGAAAAAACATCATCCAGCTTCTTATCAAACAATTGAGCAATCTTAAAAGCCACTTCGAGCGACGGAGAATACTTACCTTTTTCAATCGCTACTATGGTTTGCCTTGAAACGCCAACAGCCTCTGCCAATGCTTGCTGAGTCATTTCATTGTGATGAAATCGAAGTTCACGAATGGTATTACTGAGCTGTTTTGTCATTTAGCTATCTCTTCGATATAAATATGCTTTGCTAGCATTAGTGATAATTTCACTAATTAAAAAACCTATAATAAGTAAATGCATAATATTATATAGATCAGAGACCTCAGGTAACAACATACGGTCTGACACACGCTCAATTTGAGTCGTTAGAAATACACACATTAAGATAATTGCAGAGCAAAACCAGTGTCCAAGTTTGGTACTTTTTAATTCAATGAGCTTATCGCGTTCATCATCACCTAAGTCTGCTTCTTTGTGTTTAATGCCTGCAAGTATCGATTGCATGATTATCTCTAAGATTACCGCTACAACAACGACCTTATATAAGTATGAAACCATGGTATCTTGGCTAAGATTTCCAGCAGCTTGTAGTGAATTAATACCTAGGAGGTAATAACTTAAAAGGCCAATTGTCACTACTAAAGTGCCCCAAATTGTCATTTCTTTGTAGCTCATATTTCATAATCCCATGTAAAATATATTTGACTTGATGTTAAGTAAACTACTCATCGCTTGCTGTGTCAAATATTTTTAACATCATGTATGATATTTTTATCTTTGACGTATCTCGTTACATTTAGTTAAGAACTAATTCTCAGCTAAAGGCTCTTAGTAAAACAAACCACAAAATAAGGAATGACTATGAACTGGATTGTAAAAGTATGGAAAAATAACCGTTCATTGATTGTATTTATCTGCTTGATGAGTGTTTTTAGAAGTGCGGTAGCTGATTGGTATGAAGTGCCAACAGGTTCAATGAATCCGACCATTGTCGAAGGGGATCGTATTTTAACGGATAAAATGGCTTATGATCTGCGTGTGCCATTTACTCATATTTCGCTTATGCGCACCGATGAGCCAAAAGCCGGGGATATCATCGTATTTGATTCCAAGGCTGCAAATAATCGTTTAATAAAGCGTGTTATTGGTGTGCCGGGCGATACAGTGACTTTAGTAGATAATAAATTGATTATTAACGGTAAAGCGCTTAATTACGCATTAACTGATGACAAGCAACAACAGCAGACACTGATTGAAAACCTTGCAGGTGTTCAGCACGCCATCCAGGTATCAAAAGCCTCTTCGGTGATGCAGCATTTTGCACCTGTCGTAATTCCAAAGGATATGTATTTAGCGATGGGTGATAATCGCGATCATAGTGCAGACTCGAGAGTGATTGGTTTAGTGCCTCGCAGTGAGTTGTTAGGTAAAGCTAAAAGAGTCATAGTGTCACTTGATTATGATGACTATTATTTACCTCGAAAAGAGCGAGTTTTACATGATTTATATTTAGCACCTTAGATGAAAATCGTATAAAAATTGGCAATTTACAGTTTTATGTCTCAATATTAACGACATAAAAATAATAAGCCAAAAAGGTTAAATATGATCAATGATAAGCTTGCTAGGTTAATTCGATGCTATTTGTTACTAGTCATTTCATTTAGTCTCGTTGCATGTGGTTCAAGCTCAAAAAGCGAAACTACAAAAGTCGATGAGCCTGACAGCTCCACCCCAGATACAACTGTTGGGCTAGTCGATAACAGTGGTAGTGCTGACTATAAAGTTATTATTTACGGTAATAGCCATAGCGCTAAATTAGGGGATTTGCTTGAACAGCTCATTTCAAGTGAGTTAACCAACGCTCAAGTATCAACCCTTACCGTCAGTGGTCGCTTTTTAGATGAGATAGTTAACGAATCGGGCAATGTTGAAAAGCTACAGCAAGACAATTGGAGTCATGCTATTTTTCAAGGACAGAAATATTCTCAGTCTGGCTCTGTTAACTATTCTACGAGTGAGGCAGAGCGATTGATTGCAAGTGCGAAAGAGCTGGATATCACACCCATCTTATTTCCTGAGCATCCACAGCGAGGTGACAGCAAAGAAGGGGAGCTTGTCTATCAATTACACTTGTCTATTAGCGAAAAAGAAACAAGCTGTGTTGCACCTGTCGGTTTAGTTTGGGACAAAGCAATAGCTGCATTACCAGATCTGAATTTTTACAGTGCCGATGGTAATCATGCTTCAGATGCAGGGCACTTACTTACCGCAATGACTTTTTATGAAGTAATAACCGGTGAGCTTGCTGACACTCTCGCTTACAATGCTGCTTTTGCTATCACAGAGCAACAACACCAGCAGTTCGGGCAAATAATTACTCAAGTACTGACTGAGCACCCGGCATGCCCAAGTTCATAACCATACATTCAACATAAAAAAACCGTTGTGCCTAAAACACAACGGTTTTTTAGTAGCTAGTAATTGTGCAATTACATTACGCGCATGCCAGGCTCTGAGCCTTCATCTGGGTTAAGAATATAAATTTCTTTACCGCCAGGGCCAGCTGCTAATACCATGCCTTCAGACATACCAAAACGCATCTTACGAGGCTTAAGGTTCGCTACCATTACCGTTAGCTTGCCTTCGATGTCTTCAGGAGCATATGCAGATTTAATACCTGCGAAGACTTGGCGCGTTTCGCCACCTAAATCTAAGGTTAGTTTTAATAACTTATCTGCGCCTTCAACGTGTTCTGCTTTAGCAATTCTTGCTACACGTAAATCAACTTTAGCAAAATCATCAAATTCGATTTCTGGGCTGATTGGCTCTTTTGCTAGCGGGCTGTTTGGATCAATCTTGTCTTTTTCAGCAACTAGGCTTTCTTTAGATTCTTCAATCATTTTATTTACTTTATCCATTTCAACACGTTGCATTAACGGTTTGAATTTATTAATTGCGTGACCTACAAGCGCTGTTTGCGCACCTTGCCATGTTAAACCGTCGTTTAAGAAGGCTTCTACGTTAGCAGCCATACCTGGAAGAACTGGTTTTAAGTAAGTGATAAGTACACGGAACATATTTAAACCAAGAGAGCATACATCGTGTGCTTCTTGTTGTTTTGTTTCGTCTTTAATTAACACCCACGGCGCTTTAGCATCTATAAATTGGTTTGCTTTATCAGCAAGGGCCATGATTTCACGAATTGCACGGCTGTAATCACGGTTTTCATAGTGATTTGCAATGCTTGCAGAAGCCGCTTGGAACTCACCTAACAGTGCTTCATCCATCACTGTGTCGCTAAGCTTACCGTCAAATTTCTTGGTGATGAAACTTGCACAACGGCTTGCGATGTTAACAACTTTACCTACTAAGTCAGAGTTTACACGCAGTGCAAAGTCTTCAAGGTTTAAGTCAAGGTCAGTGATGCCGTTGTTTAGTTTTGCTGCGTAGTAATAACGAAGATACTCAGGGTCTAGGTTATCAAGGTAAGTACGCGCTTTAACAAAGGTGCCTTTTGATTTAGACATCTTTGCGCCATTTACTGTCACAAAACCGTGGGCAAATACGTTTGTTGGCTTTCTGAATTTTGCGCCATCTAACATTGCCGGCCAGAATAAGCTGTGGAAATAGATGATGTCTTTACCAATGAAGTGGTAAAGCTCTGCATCTGAGTCTTCACTCCAGAATGCATCAAAATCGATACCTTTTTTATCGCACAGGTTTTTAAAGCTCGCCATGTAACCAATTGGAGCATCTAACCATACGTAGAAGTATTTACCCGGTGCACCAGGGATTTCAAAGCCAAAATAAGGTGCGTCACGGCTGATATCCCACTGCTGTAAGCCATCTGCAAACCATTCATCTAACTTGTTCGCCATTTCTTGTTGAATCGTACCTGAGTGTAACCACTCTTTAAGCATGTCTTCAAAAGCTGGAAGATCGAAGAAGTAATGCTCAGAATCTTTTAAGATTGGCTCAGCACCCGACATTACAGAACGTGGGTTGATAAGCTCAGTTGGGCTGTAAGTAGCACCACAAGAATCACAGCTGTCACCGTTTTGATCTTCTGACTTACACGTAGGGCAAGTACCTGTTACAAAGCGGTCTGGTAAGAATATACCTTTCTCTGGGTCGAACAGTTGAGAAATAGTATGCTTTTTAATGTGACCCGCTTCATTTAAACGATTGTAGATTAATTCACTAAAGTGACGATTCTCTTCACTGTGCGTGCTGTGATAGTTATCAAATTCAATGTTGAAATCAGCAAAGTCGCGTTGACGCTCAACACTCACGTTTTTAACCATTTCCTCAGGCGTGATCCCTTGTTTTTGCGCATTAAGCATAATTGGTGTGCCGTGGGCATCATCCGCGCAAACGTAGTAGGTTTCATGACCTTGTTGTTTTTGGTAACGCGCCCAAATATCAGTTTGGATATATTCTAGTAAATGACCTAAGTGAGTCGGGCCATTGGCATAAGGTAATGCGCTAGTAATCAGGATCTTTCGCTGTGCCATAATCATTCCGAATTGAGATTAGTTCGATGCAAACATGCACGAATATCATTATTTAATTCATTGTGAGTTGCTTATATACAACCTAAAGCAATGATATTATCTAATTGTCTGGTTTTAATGCCTTGAATGTTACATAATTCCGCAGCACTTTTCATCAAAGAAACGCTAATTTATTGCTATGTTTGGACTGTCAAAACTATTCTCAAGTAAATCGACTGAAAAAGCACCGATCATTGATGCCTTCGCCGCCTATCGTAGTAGCGCATTTGCCATTGGTATTGAGCAAAGCTGGCTCGAAGAGCTTAATCAAAACAGCGATAAAAGCTGGCAAGTAAAACTAAGCCTACCTTTTGCTGGCTGTGGTGAAATCAACGAAATTGAAAAGTTTGTCGCCGATAAATTATCAGTGCCTGTGTCAATTAGCGCCAAAGTCAAATTACCTAATTCTTATAGTTTTAAGCAAATTAAACATATTGTTCTAGTTGCATCAGGTAAAGGTGGAGTTGGCAAATCAACCACGGCAGTGAATCTTGCCTCGGCTTTAGAGCAAGAGGGTGCACAAGTAGGTATTCTCGATGCCGACATTTATGGCCCGTCTATTCCATTACTTTTAGGTCTGCAAGGAGCTGAACCTAAAACAGCGGATAATAAAAACTTACTTCCTTTTGAGGCACATAATCTCAAAGCGCAATCGATCGGCTTTTTAGTTCCAAGTGATGATGCCACCGTTTGGCGTGGTCCTATGGCATCAGGAGCACTTAATCAATTAATGAACGAAACCGTTTGGGGAGAGCTTGATTATCTAATCGTTGATATGCCCCCTGGTACGGGTGATATTCAATTGACGATGAGCCAAAAAGTGCCTGCTAGTGGTGCTGTGATCATTACCACCCCTCAAGACTTAGCCCTTGCCGATGCACAAAAAGGTATAGCTATGTTCAATAAAGTAAACGTCCCTGTGCTTGGTTTAATTGAAAATATGAGCTACTTCTTGTGTGGCCATTGTGGGCAACCAAACCATGTATTTGGTAAAGATGGCGCCGTAAAATTAGCTCATCGCCATGGTGTGCCTGTACTTGCTAATATTCCGTTGGCCATTGAAATTCGTGAAAGCTCAGAGCAGGGCAATTTAATAGCGAAAGATAACGCGGCTCAAATAAGTGAAACATACAAAACAGCTGCCCGTGTACTTGCTAGTAGCTTGTATTATCAGCAGTCACACACAAGCTCCGTTGAAATTGTTATTACTGAAGATTGATTGTTGCAAAGATTTTGTTAATGGGTTTTTCTTATTAACAAAGACTTGATTATTTTGTACTAAATTCACTCCCAACCACGCTTTTAGCAGCATATAGCCTAAATTTGCGTAAAACATGTCAAAAAATTTGCAGTAATTGTTAATAATTTATTGACGTTTTAATAACCATGCCATACTCTAATGTAAGCGCTTACATTAATGGTTCTTTTTATTTAATCTGTTTTGTAAGCGCTTACAATTAACTGATTAAAATAATACTATATGAATCAGTTGAGTACTAACAAACACATAATGTTAGGGTTCAATGCAATGAACAAATTCAAAACACACTTAACACAACTAGCAATGGCGCTTTCAGTAGTGACTGTAGCTGGCTGCGGTGGCTCTGCCACAGATACAAAAATAGATACTGTAAACCCGACTGAGCCAGTTTCAGATTGGGTTATGGTTTGGGAAGATAACTTTGACGGCGATGCCATAGATGACAACAAATGGAATTTCGAAATAGACTGTGCAGGTGGTGGTAATAACGAAAAACAATGTTATACCGATAGTGAAGAAAACGCCTTTGTTGCAGACGGTATTCTTAATATTGTTGCATTACCTGCAGAAGAAGGGGCAGCAAAACCTTATACGTCTGCACGTATCAATACTCGTTACAAAGCTGATTTTAAATATGGTCGCTTTGAAGTAAGAGCTAAATTACCAAGTGGCCAAGGCTCTTGGCCTGCGTTTTGGATGATGCCAACCGATGAAGTTTACGGTGGCTGGCCTCGTTCAGGCGAAATTGACATTGTTGAGTCGGTTAACTTGAAAGTTCCAACCGAGGATGGTGTCGAGTCAAACATCTACGGAACACTTCATTATGGTAAAGAGTGGCCAAATAACGATCAAAGCGGCAAAGCTTACACATTTGACCAAGGTGTAAACCCTGCTGATGACTTTCATACCTATGCTATTGAGTGGCAAGAGGGTGAAATCCGCTGGTACGTCGATGACTACTTGTATGCCACGCAGCGCAAATCAGAATTACTTTACAATGCAAATGGTGAGGCGCTTGCTCTAAAACATAAGGGTTGGTATACCGAGTATTTTGATCAAACAACGGGTGAGTTAGAAACTCATTGGGACACAGCCCCATTTGATCAAGAGTTTTATTTAATTCTTAACTTTGCAGTGGGCGGTGACTGGCCAGAAAACGTTAATGCTTTAGGTATTGATGCTAGTGCATTCGAAAATGGTCAGACTTTTGAAGTTGACTATGTTCGTGTTTATGAATGTTCGCAAAACCCAGACACAGGCAAAGGCTGTGAAACAGTTCGTCCTGGTTACGACAATCCAGAAGATGCACTTGTGCAGGGTGCAGCACCAGCTCCGACTCCACCGAGTGATGGCACCGTAACGCCACTCACCATTTTTGATAACAGCTTTAATCCTAACTGGCCTGCATGGGACTGTTGTGGCGGTTCAACACCTGCGCTAGTAGAAGATGCTGAGCGCGGTGATGTGGTTGAGTTTGTTGTTGGCGCAGAACCTACTGTAAATGGTTTCATTAGTCGTGATGCTTTTATCACAGATGAAAACGGAGAAGCCTCACCTTTCGATGCTAGTGCTATGTTAGAAGACGGTTATGTAACTTTTGACATGCAAGTAACTTCGCTTCCTTCAACTCCAGATGCACCTTGGTTATTTAAAATTGAGAGCGATGAAGGCTCGACTGCGGTTGAGTTAAATCTAAGTGCGAGTACTGAAGGTGTAAGTCCAGTTGTCGGTGAATGGCAAACCTATACATTCCCTCTGCAAACACTGGCAGATGCAGGGCTAAATGTTTCACTGATTGATGTGATTATGATTTTTCCTGCATGGGGTCAAGGTGAGGGCGCAGTTTACCGTGTTGATAACGTAGAGATCACCAATGGTGCAACGACGACATTACCTTCATTAACCTTATTTGCAGATGAAATGAACCTTGATTGGCCGTTATGGGATTGTTGTGGCGGTTCAACGCCTGTCGAAGTAGTCGACGATGAAGAGCATGGTGTGACAGCTGAGTTCTCTATTGGTGCTCAACCAACAGTAATGGGCTTTATCAACCGTACTTCATCAGGTGGTAGTGGTAGCCAGTTTGATGCATCAGCATTAGTTGATGATGGCATGTTGCAATTTGAAATGAAGATCACGTCTTTATCGTCAACGCCAGATGCACCTTGGCTTTTAAAAGTAGAGTCAAATGAAGGTGCTACAGCGGTTGAATTAAACCTTAACACGAGTGCTGAAGGTGTTGATCCTGTTGCTGGAGAGTGGCAAACCTATACATTCCCAATTAGCACCTTATTAAACGCTGGTTTAGATGTCAGTACAATTGATGTAATTATGATTTTCCCTGCATGGGGGCAAGGTGAAGGTGCGGTTTACCGTGTTGACAATGCCCGCATCTATGCACCTGAGCAAGATACGGCTGCGTCAGAGCTAACATTATTTGCTAATAATGTAGCTGACCAATGGAGTATTTGGGATTGTTGTGCAGGTAGTACGCCAACAGTTGAAACTGACGACGAAGCACATGGCTCAGTTGCTGAGTTTCAAATTGGCGCTCAACCAACAGTTATGGGCTTCTTAGCTGATGACGGCGTAAGCTTTGATGCTTCACACTTATTATCACAAGGTGTGGTTCGCTTTGAAATGAAAATAGTTTCAAACGCCAGCAACCAAGATGCTCAGTGGTTATTCAAAATTGAGTCAAACGATGCAGCTCAAGCTGTGGAGCTTGCGTTAAGTGCAAGCCAAGAAGGTGTCGAGCCTGTAGTTGGTGAGTGGCAAACGTATACCTATACACTTGCTGATCTACTAAGTGCAGGTCTTGATATTAGTGCAATCGACGTTGTTATGGTGTTCCCGTCATGGGGGATGGGTGAAGGTGCGGTTTACCGTATTGATAATGCAGTTATTGCAAACCCGTAATGAACATTGGCAACAAGTGATGGGTGCTGATTACAGCACCCAGTATCCATGACAACATATTGCAAAAGCAGGTAAATCATGAAAAGCACAAAATTTATTAAAACACCTCTTGCAGCGTCAGTTGCGATGATTTTAACCGCAGGGCTAGGCACTATGTCGGCTTATGCACAGGATGAGCAAGAGAAAGCTGATAACGATATTGAAGTTATCGAAATTAAAGGTATTCGTGGCAGTATGATCCGCGCCATGGATATGAAACGTGATGCAACAGGTGTTGTTGATGCGATTTCAGCAGAAGAGATGGGTAAATTCCCAGATACTAACTTAGCTGAATCATTACAGCGTATTACCGGTGTATCGGTGAGTCGTTCAAACGGCGAAGGTAGCGAAATTACGGTACGTGGTTTTGGCCCTGAGTTTAACCTAGTAATGCTTAATGGTCGCCAAATGCCAGGCACGGGTTATACGCGTTCATACGCCCTTGAGAATATTGCCGCTGATGGTGTAAGTGCACTTGAAGTAGCAAAATCAGGTCAAGCTGATGTACCAAGTGGTGGTCTAGGCGCTACTGTAAATATTATTACAACTCGCCCATTAAATAGCCCAGGCGAAAAGTTTAGCTCGTCTATTAAAGCTATTCATGACTCGTCAAATGAAAAAGGTGATGATGTAACGCCAGAATTTTCAGCGATGTACAGCAATACCTATGCTGATGATACATTTGGTTTTGCGGCATCTTTCTCACATCAAGAACGTGACTTTCAACAGCAAAGTGCCAATATTCAAGGTTGGCAAGCTAATGTTGATTTACCAACTCTTGATGAAGGAGAGTACATTGACCCGCGTCCATTAGATAGCGAAGGCAACCGTGTCGGTAATCATTTCTTCCCGAAAGACATGAACTACAGTATTGCTGATGTTGAACGTGAGCGTACTAATGGCCAAGTAACTTTACAGTACTCGCCAGTTGAAAGCTTTACTGCAACAGTTGATTACACAGCAAGCCGTGCTATTACTGGTGTGAATACCGTAGGTTGGGGTATCTGGAATGAGTTCGGTGGTAACATTAATGGCTATGAGCTTGATGAAAATGGTACTGCACTTTATGCCGATATCAGTGGAAACGACGGCTCATTTACTGCAAGCCGTGTTACTACAGAAGTTAAAGCGCGTTCAATCGGTTTAAACCTAGAGTGGCAAATTAACGATCAGTGGGAAGTTGAGTTCGATTATCATGATTCGAAAAACGAAACAGATAATGGTGCAGATGACGGTTTAGGCTCAGACGGTCAAATTATCCTTGGTTCTGACCAGTTAAAGAGCAAAGTATATGACTACCGCACAGGTGAAATTCCGCACGCATACGTTAACTGGAACAACGGCACAACAGTACTTGACCCAAGTGAAATTGATTCAAACTTCAGCCAGTTTAGTTATTCGCCAGGTGAGTCTAAGGTTGAGCAAGCCCAGCTTCATACAACTTGGTTTAATGAAAGCTTCGAAATTCCATTAGTTAAAGTAAAATTTGGGGCGGCAAATACCAAGCAAACCATGGGTGGTTTCACGGCCTGGAGTGGCTTAAGAGGCGGTCCGGGTTTTAATCCATCATTTACCGAAATTCTCCCTGACGGCATGTTCACTTATAACGAAACTGGTGACATGCTTGACCAGTTCGCTGGTGGTGGTAGTGCCCTTGAGCCAAATTACTATTACACCTATAGCTTTGAAGAGGCGTTAGCTCGTCAGCTTGCTTTTTTAAATGAAGATTTATTGGGTGATAATCAATATTCAATTGACCCATTCTTTGATGGTATCGACAGCGAAAGCTATGTAGAAGAGAAAACGCAAAGTTTTTATGTGAACAGCTTGTGGGAATTTGATGTAGCTAATTACTTCGTTCAGATTAACGCAGGTCTTCGTTATGAAGAAACGGATGTAACCAGTACGGTTCGCCAACGCGTTGAAAGCCAAGTGAACTGGGTGAGTGCATCTGAATGGATTATGCAGTACGAAACTGGTGGCACAGATAATTTTTATCAAGAAGAAGGTAATTACGATATCTGGTTACCTAATATCGATGTAAAAGTTGAGATCACAGACGAGCTTGTGGGGCGTGTTTCATGGGGTAAAACCATGGCCCGTGCACCGCTTGGTAACCTTGCTGGTGGCCGAAGCTTATCAGGTAGTCCTAAACCGGGTTCACGCACTGGTGGCCAAGGTAACACTAGTCTTTTACCTTTTGAATCAACTAACTTAGACTTATCGCTTGAATATTACTACGGCGAAGGTAGCTATGCATCGCTTGGCTACTTCAAAAAAGACGTTGATAACTTTATTCAAACACAAATTACTGAAACAACGATTGATGGTTTACATGACATCTTAAATGGTCCTCGTTACCAAGAGGCTGTAGCGTCAGTTGAAGCGCGCGGAGAGCAGGCTACGAGTGATGCTATTTTCAATGAAATGTTAGCGCTTGGTTATGGCAATGCGGATGGCGCTATTGAACCGACGAGCTCAGACCCCCTCATGGTATGGAACATTTCTCAGCCACAAAATACCGACAGCAAATCAGTCGATGGCTTTGAACTTGCTGTTCAACACTTATTTGGTGAAAGTGGCTTCGGTTTAGGTGTGAATGCCACATTTGTAGATGGTGATGTTGAATTTGATGTTGATAGTTTGACCCAACAAGCTCCGTTATCAGGTTTGAGCGATTCAGCTAACTTCCAAGCCTTTTATGATAAAGATGGCTTGTCAGTTAAAGTAACTTACGCATGGCGTGATTCGTACTTGATTGGTGTGGGTCAGTCACAAGGTTCATCTGATGCGCCGCCACAGTTTGGCGACACTTACGGTCAATGGGACTTAAGCGTTAACTATGACATTAACGAAAACATGACCGTTTTCTTTGAAGGTATAAATCTTAACAACGAAACTGAGCGTGGCTACGGTCGTTACGAAGAGCAATTCTTATTTGCTCGTCAATACGGACCTCGTTACACAATTGGTGCCCGTTATAGCTTTTAATATATGATCCCTGATAGAACCAAAGCCGCTCAATGAGCGGCTTTTATTTTTATTAAACTAATGGAGATAAGCTAATCGATTTAAAATAGCAGGGCTTTAAAAGAGTTTATTACGATAAAAAAAGTAACCAGAAAAATAGCAAAAAATAGCAATGCCAGGATTAATTAAAAAATTTGGCATAAACACAATATCGGTTTCACCAAAACAGTAGAAGTAAAAGGCAATACTGAGCAATGAAGGTAGCGGAAAAAAGAAAGTTTCGTTAGCAACTAAGCCAGCCACCGACCAGCTAGTTAATAGTAGTGAACCTACAAAAACGAGAAAGCCATACCATAAATCGTGCTTTTTAGCGTAATGTTTGGCGATTAAAATTGCGACAACGCATGCTGGCAATGTTACTACGGATAAAATAACGTAATCCATAACAACTTATCCTCATTCTCCCTGTAATCGGGGAATTAAAACAAACCTCAGCAGTTCAGATAAATCGGAAATAGCTGATGTTATTAGCTGAGATGGCTTATCTTATTTTGTTGAGAATTATTCGCGCAACACGCTGTTGATTTGTGTAATATATGTCACACTATATCCACCCCATTTGGCTTTACTAATACACACGCGACTTTTGCTGTGTTTAGTTTAAAGCTTAGCGTGTTTTTTCAGCTTAAAATCAGATGTTTAAGTTGTTTTAGGTAGAATAATTAATGAGATTATCAGACACCCATATTCAGCAGTATATTGACGAAGGCCGCATTGTTATTGAGCCAACACCGAGTAAAGAAATGATTTCAGGTGTGACTGTGGACTTACGTTTGGGCAATAAATTTCGAGTCTTTCAAGATCATACCGCAGCTTATGTTGACTTAAGTGGTCCAAAAGATCAGCTAAACAAGGCGATGGAATCAATCATGAGTGATGAAATTGTGCTTGCAGAAGAAGAAGCTTTCTTCCTTCATCCTGGCGAGTTAGCTTTGGCTATCACTTATGAAAAAGTGACTTTGCCCGCTGATATTGTTGGTTGGTTAGATGGACGTTCATCATTAGCTCGCTTAGGCTTAATGGTACACGTAACCGCTCATCGTATTGATCCAGGTTGGTCTGGAAATATTGTCTTAGAGTTTTATAACTCAGGCAAATTGCCGTTAGCACTTCGTCCGATGATGAAAATTGGTGCTATGAGCTTTGAAACCATGACAAGCCCTGCAGAAAATCCATATAACACCCGTAAAGACGCGAAATATAAAGATCAAAATTCGGCCGTAGCAAGTCGTATCAGTGATGATAATAAATAATCGTATATTATGTGGCTTGAGTGCCACATAATATTTTGTTGCCAAACTTTTTACCTAATTTAGTTAACTATAATTGGCAATTTAAGCTTATCACCCCCATACTTTTAGCTGGTGTTTAAAGCACGGAGCTAAAATGCACTTTATTGGCAAGCAAGTCAGTCGGATAATTACAAAGCTGCTCATATTATGGTGTTGTGTATTGCTACACAGCGGCATTGTTTCTGCTGCTAATGAAGATTTGCCTGTATGGTTGCTTAATTCAGAGCAGCCACTTGCCAAACTGAGCCAATCCCTCGAAGCATCGTTACAAAACGCAAAAAAATTAAATGCGTTAGAAACAAGCTCGATTCGCCTTGCAGCAAAAACATCTCATTGGCTGATCATCGATTTATATCAATTACCCAAGAACAAAAACTATGTTGTTTTTCTCGGCGAGCCAAACTTAACATGGGCTAAATTTTATCTTTTAGATGAAAATTTTCAGGCTACTAATAATCAGCGGCTTGCTTCACTAGAAAGCTTATCGAATGTTCGCCCTCATTGGTTGATTGAGCATGGCCAAGGGCATCGCTGGGCATTGGTTAATTTTGTGCATGATAGGGCGTTGACCATTGAGGTGGGAGTTGTTGCTGCAAAAGTATTTGAAGCCAACTTACACCAAACAATTTTAGGTTACGGTGCTATTTTAGGTGTACTCATTTTATGTATCTTAGTAAGCGCAATGTACTTCTTTGTATCGAAGCAACCAAAATATATGGTCTTAAGTGCTTACTTTGTACTGGTTTGTATTGGTTTCTTGATTGATAACGGCCTGATTAGCTACCTGGTTGACGGCTTAGATTGGGAAGCTAAATGGCCTGTTAATGAGCTTGCATTGTGCTTTGTTAGCTATTTTTTATATCACTTTTTAGCGATTCATACTTACACAGCTAAGTTTAAAAAAGCTTGGCAAACAATGATGGCTTGTTTGTTGATTGCGGCCTTGCTCTCATCAATATTGCCTCAATTTAATCGTCAGTGGCTATTTATAGTCAGCTGTTTGGGCTTTTTGGGCTTTGTTGCAGCAATCTTTTACAGTTTGATTAAGCGTATTAACAACCGTACTCATCTGCGTGTTTTTATGCTTTTAACCATCGTTATTCAAGTATTTAGTTTATTCATCTGGAATGGCTTTGGCATTGGTTATCATGACGTTCATAATACCATTTTGCTTATTACTTCATTGGCGATTTGTTCTGTGCTGTTGTTAAAAGATCGCCAACAAATTTCAGCATTTAGTTATTCGATGCTGCATGATGTAGATACTAGACTGCCAAATAAACAATTTTTGATCGCGCAAATTGTAAAAAAAGTATCGCAGAAACAACACTTTTCAGTTTTATTATTTAAGGCTCATGTACTTTCAAATGCACGTTCTACTTTTGGCTTTGAACAAGCCAATATTTGTATCAATGAAAGATTAAGTATTTTAAATAGTCAGCTGCAGAGTATGAATGCATTGAAACTCGAAATTCAAGCCAGCAGAAGTGCATGGCTCGCTCATGTTGATGACAGTACGTTTGGCTGTTTAGTAATGGGAGAGCTTGAGCTAAGTCACATAGAGCAGTTTGCATGTTTGATCCATGGCGTGTTTGAAGAAGGACTAACTCATGAAGAGATTAATTTAGTCGACAGTGTTGATATTGGTGTTGCGTATTACCCTATGCATGGCAATACTGCGAAGCAAATTTTTCAATGTGCTATACAAGCGATGTCGGAAAAGCGTTTACAAGGTGAGCGTTGGCGTATGTTCGACTCTGAAAGTGCGCGTCTTTCAGAGCAAAGGTTATCTATTGCTGCGGCTCTTAAAATTGCAATTGATGAAAACCAACTTAGCTTGCATTTTCAGCCGCAGATATGTCTGAAAACAGGCAAAGTAGTGGGTTGTGAAGCATTACTGCGTTGGCAGCATCCAGTATTTGGCGCAGTAAGCCCTGATGTGTTTATTCCGATAGCAGAGTCAGCAGGGGTGATCAATCAGTTGACTGAATGGGTTGTTGAAAGAGGTATTGAGTGGCAAGCGAAGTTTTGCAAACTGATACCCGATCACGTTATTTCCATTAACATATCAGCAAAAGATCTATTAAATAAAGACTTACCGGTGCTTTTAATCACCATTTTAAATGAGCAAAAAGTATCGGCTGACTCAGTGATGTTAGAGCTTACAGAATCAGCAACTTTGGAAGAAAGTAAAAAGATTAAAGCAACACTGGATGACTACCGTTTAATCGGATTAAAGCTCGCGATTGATGATTTTGGTACAGGTTATTCTTCACTTGCTTATTTAAGTCAGCTTGGCTTTGATGAAGTAAAAATAGATAAGCAGTTTGTATTGAATTTGCCGTTTTCGGTTAATGATCAAAGTATCTGTAGGGCAACCTGTGATATAGCCACTACTTTAGGGGCGCATGTTGTAGCTGAGGGTATCGAAGATGAGCAAAGTCTGGCTATGTTGCAAAGTTATGGCTGCCAGTTTGGGCAGGGGTACTATTTTTCAAAGCCGCTCTGTGCAGATGATTATTTAGATTGGATAAACGAGGTGCAGAAAGTTGAAATTAGTCTTGATGCAACAGCGAACCTAATTGATTAAAGTAATTAAGTAGCGCTGCAAAACAGCGCATGGTATGTTGCTCATCTGGGTAAATTAAGCCACTTGTTGATAAACCACTTACCAAAAAGCTATTTTTTATATCAGGGTGCCTGTCAATACACTGTTCAAAACAGCGGGCCGCGAGTTCTTCAGGCATACTCATATAAAGTTGCTTAACCTGCTGATCAAAAGCGATAGATTGCTTCACAAACTCATTTGGGTTCGCACCTGAGTTGTCTAAAAATACCTGATGATAAAACTCATTTAAGCGCTGATTAAGTGGATGACTTAAATCTGGTGACCGTTCGAGCCATAGCGCTGAGCAAAATTGCATACTCTTTCTATCGCTAAACAAATGCTGACAAATATGGTGGTCAAAAGCATGAAACCATTCATGGGCGAGTGCGCCACCACCGGCATTTTTAGCCAGAGCAAGGGTTTGACTATTGGCATTATAATGAGCCTGCACACCTTTTTGGCCGCCATGACCAAAGGCAAAATTAAGCTTCCCCCTAAGACCAATTGCCGTTGGTGGTAAAGTCAGTATTTGCGCAAGATCAGCTAAGGCATCGTAAATTAAATTTGCCGCTAATAAACGTTCTTGTTTGTTAACCCAATTGCCAACCACCATTGTACGAAAGCCAAATGTATCGCGAATATCGTCAAAATCGACCTGATCATCAAAGCGATAATCGGGTCCCTGACGATGAAAACCCGCACTAAGTCGTTTTGATACTCGCATTATAGATAGCGCGCCTTAACATTAGCTGGCATATGCTGAGTTTGCTTATCGACCAGCGCAGCTAATAATCTATATAGTGGCGTTACATCAATGCCTTCAATTAATTTAAGGCTATGAGCCACAGCTTCTAAAGTTGATAAACTATCTGCTCGTGGCGCTTTGCGAATGACGTATTTGTTTTGTGGTACCTGTTTAAAACTCACAGCCTCAAATGCGTGGAGGCTTGGGGTTAATTGCAGCATTTTGTAGGCTTTTTTCCATGTGCCATCAATCACGATTAAATGGGTCAAAGACTGTTTGAAAGCATCTGTAGTGGCAGTGTGCTCGTCTAAATTTAATGCGTCATCCGCAGGGTAGAGTACCGCTGTTGTTGCCTTTGGTAATGTTGCAAGCTGCAAAAAGTCCCGTTCTGACTCGCCTGCGATGATTTGGCAATTCTCTAAGCCTAAATTCAGTAAATTAGCGGTGTTTTTAGTAATTTTTTCCTCATTAGGGTGGCGTAATATAATGATTTTTAGTTTATTATTGATTATGCTTATTGAATCACATAAACAGGTTTTAACTGAAAAGCCACAATGTGAGCACAATTCTCTAGCCATACGAACTCAGGTGTAAATCAAAACTATGCCTAGTATACATGAGCTTAACTCGCAAAGCAGGTTTGCTTTTTAGCTATGAACGGCTAAAGTTGCGATTTATATAATTACGTTTTTGATTAAGGGATAAAGATGACGACAATCACAATCGATGAGAGTGCACTTGAAGGGATGGAATCACTTTTAGGTGACCAATTTGCCGACACCTTGACCTTTTGTTGTAGTGAATTTCAGCGTTTAGGCTCTGAGGTACTTGCAAATCTTGGTTCAGATAACGAAGCTGCAGCACGACATGCACACAGTTTAAAATCAAATGCAGCCCAATTTGGTGCTGCGAGCCTGTCTAAACTTGCGCAGTCAATCGAACAAGCACTTAATCAAAATGATCTAGCAACTGCAGAGCAAAACTCACAGAGTTTAGATGTTCAAGTATCAGGTTCTGTAGAAAAACTACAAGCTTGGTTTGCTAATCGCTAAAAACTTGAATTTATTTCAGTTATAACCGCAAAAATCCTCTGGCGTGGTGGCCCCGTACTAGGTTAGTCTTAAGGCTAATTAGTAGAGGTAACCATGTCACAAATCAAAAAGAGTCACAAACTAGACGGTGTCTGTTATGACATACGTGGGCCTGTGCTTGCACAAGCTCGAAAAATGGAAGATGAAGGGCAAAAAGTATTAAAGCTAAACATTGGCAACCCGGCTGCCTTTGGCTTTGATATGCCTGAAGATATGCACAAAGATATCATTCGTAACTTATATTCAGCCCAAGGCTACTGTGACTCTAAAGGCCTCTACTCAGCCCGTGTGGCTGTCTATCAACACTATCAGCAACGCGGTTTATTTAATCTTGATGTCGATAATATTTATATCGGCAATGGGGTCAGCGAATTAATTCAAATGACCACCCAAGCATTACTTGATAATGACGACGAAGTGCTTATTCCCGCACCGGATTATCCGCTGTGGACAGCATCGGTTAAATTAGCAGGGGGTAACCCTGTGCATTATCTATGTGATGAAGAACAAGATTGGTTCCCTGATATTGCTGATATAAAATCGAAGATCACTTCAAAGACCAAAGCACTGGTGCTTATTAACCCTAATAACCCCACCGGTGCGGTGTATAGTGATGATCTTTTGATGGAACTTATCAATATTGCTCGTGAACACAAGCTTTTGCTATTGAGCGATGAAATTTACGAGAAAATCTTGTACGACGGTGTCACACACAGCTCTATTGGTGCATTGTGTGATGATGTGCCAATCATCACTTTTAATGGCTTAGCCAAAACGTACCGCGCTGCGGGTTTGCGAATGGGTTGGATGGTGTTAAGCGGTCGTACTAGCATGATGGACGACTTAAGTCGTGGCCTAGATATGCTGGCGTCTATGCGATTATGTGCTAACGTACCTGCACAATACGCTATTCAGCAAGCGTTAGGTGGTGTGCAATCGATTGATAATCTTATTAACCCAGGTGGTCGGCTGTACGTTCAGCGAGATATTGCATGGCGTGGTTTAAATGCCATTGATGGTATTAGCTGTAAAAAGCCTAAAGGGGCGCTATATGCATTTGCGAAAGTGGATACAGCACACTTTAATATCAAAAATGATGAACGCATGATTTTAGATTTACTCAAAGCTGAGAAAATCTTATTAGTGCATGGTCGCGCATTTAATTGGCCTGATCCTGATCATTTCAGATTGGTGTTTTTACCAAACAAAGATGATTTAACAGAAGCCATGAGTAAGATGCAGCGATTCTTCGCTGATTATCGACAAAGCTAAAAAAAGCGAGCCGAGGCTCGCTTTTTTAATACGCTTTATCAACACGTACCGTGTTATCGGTGAGGTACACCAGGCGTACTTTATCACCTTGGTTAAACAGCATTTGGTTATCTTTGTCTTGCACAACCATGAACTGCTCGCCGCTTTCTACTTTGATCATCAATTCAACGAGCTGATATTGTATAACGCGACTGTTTTGTTGACGGTTGTGAGCAACAGAGCCACCAATCATCGAACCTAAAATGGTTGCTACAGTTCGGCCACTGCCGCCACCGAACTGGTTACCGATAACGCCGCCAATAAGCGCACCACCAAACGTTTCCCAGCCGTTTGTTTTATCTCTGACTAGCTCTTGTTCGGTAATGGTTCGTACGGATTGTACAGAGCCAAACAACACCTGTTGTACTGGTACTGCTTTGTTACGCTGATAATCAGCATAACTAGGCGAGCTCAGTAATAAACAGCTTGCTAGGATAGTAATTAGGTATTTCATATACCCTCCTGGCTACCAGCCAAAAGTTGATTTCTCACGAGTTTTACGGATTTCAGTTTCATCAGCCCATTCAACTAGACCGCTTTTTAAATCCATTAAACGCATTGTGAATTTGTAATAAACATCAGCCTTGTCAGCATTTGATTTAACAATGCTCGATAAGTTGCCGTATAACATATATTGCGCACCAACTTGCTGGCCAAAAGCAATCGCTGTATTTGGGTCAACAAGTGGATCGACGTTTTGGAAATTAAGTTGCTCACGCACAGCTTCAACACGGGTCATATCAACAAAGCGGAACTTACCACTGCGTAATAACTGTGTTGAGATTGAATCAGTAATTGATTCAGTATCAATATGCTCGCTCGTTTTGTTTTTAATACGCTCAACAAACACGATAGGGCGAGTATTTGCTGTCATGGTGCCAACCACAGGTGAAGCAAGTAATGAGTCTGTCATCTGGCTTGCTACTTTTTGTAGATCCGTTGAGCCAAAATTTATATCAGTAGTTTCAACAGCTTGTGCATCACCATAGCTAACAACGGCTTTATTTGCACAACCAGACAGCAATAAAGCGCTTGTCATTGCAACGGCCGCAGCCGACTTAACAGAAAGTAATTTCATTGTAGTATCCTTAATCTTCAAATTCTTGTGCTTCTGTTGACACTTCACGCACTGCAAGCGAGAAGGTGACAGCATTTGCTGTCGGGGCTAGGCCCGGTAACTGGGTTTTAGCAAATCCAAATAAAGTGATAGGTTGCCAAGGCGAATGGTTGCCGCGAATAACAAAGCCATCAGCGTCATACCAAGTAAATTGATATTGTAAGTATTGAGACTTTTTATACTGGCTTGCCAGTGTCACAACAACATCAGTTAAGCCATTTGTTTGACGTGTTTTTACATCTGTAATGGCTAATTTCTTGCCAAGTTCAGGGTTATTAACAATCAGTTGTTGGTTATACTGTTGTGATGCCTGCTCAACACCAATGCCAGAAGTGGTAGGGCGTGAGGAGCAAGCCGCAACAAGTAAAATGGTTAATAGTGGCACTAAATATTTCATCATTGCTCCTAGAGTTGTACAACATGTGTGTCGTAGTAGTTATTTATAGAGGTTAGAAAAATCAAGGTTAACCTTTGCTTACTAACCGTAAAGTCTATTTCGCCATGCCCTGGCACGCTTAAAGCGTGCTGACCTGCTGGCATCGCGTGCTGAGCAATACTCAGTTGACTTGGTAAAGTCGACCAGCTTCGCGTATCAGCTTGCTCTGATGCAATGTTATAAATATTCGCTAAAATATTACCGACATCGCCGCCGCTTCTTGCCAATTCTGCACGCATCTTTTCTTTCGCAACCAAACGCATAACCTGGCGGGTTATTCTGCCAGCACTTTGATCTTTTAAAGTTTTTGCTGCCAGCGCTTCAAGCCTAACAATGGGTGTCAGCGGTAAGTTTTCGCCATCGAGACTCACTGTTTTATCACTGCCCGCATAAGGCGCATCGCGATAAACAGGCATGGCAATACTGTAAAAGCGTGCATCACCCCGGGAGGTATAAATGGGTAATCGTAAATGAAACTCTTGCCTTGCTGGTATTAACCCTTGCTCTGCAATTACAATTACTTGGCCTGTGTTTGCTTGAGTTTGCTTTAGCTTGCCAAAGCGTTTGCTAAATTCTTCAAAATCCTGATCAAACCCTTGCTTTTTGGCAAGGCGTAACACTGTTTGCTGTAAGTAGCTATTTTCGCTATTTATTTCGAGTGCTTTCTTATAGTCGATATAGGCATCATCAAACTGTTTATCTGCCTCATAAAGTAGACCAGACAAATAAAACGTAAAGGCATTTTGAAAGCCATTTTTGACATTACCAATTAGCTCAGCCATATCAGGGTAGCCTTCGGCTGCCTTTTCTGCTTGTTCATCAAGTACAGCTTGGTTGTCTTTTAATGCATCTTCTTGCACTTTATTAGCACGTCTAACTTCAACTAATGCAGATTCAAGTTGTTTATCAAATACATAGCTCAGTGCTTTGTAGCTATGCAGCATAGTCATTTCATAGGCTGCTGGCTCATAACCAATCACTGAATCATTGGTCAATAATGAGTTTGTTTGTTCAAGGCCTGCACTTAGCTGTACTTTGGCTGCTTGACGCTTTTTTTCCATATTTTGATAAACAGCTTCAAAGGTCTCATTGGCCTCGGAATTTTGTTTAGCCAAAAACTCAAGACGGGCCGTTTCAAGCTGATTCAATAAATAGTTACTATGGCCTCGGCTGTTACTCGGCAAAAGTTGCTGAGCACTTGCTATGTTATTTTGAGAAACAGCTTGGCGCACAGGTTTTAGCTGCGTCGCATAATCTTGGAATAGATCAGTAATACCTATGGTACTGCAACCAGATAACAGTAAAGCAGCTCCAATAAATAAACGTCGATGCACTGAACACTCCTTTTAAACAATGTACTCAGATTAGCATACGCGGCTTAACCTTCTATGATAAATTATGTAAAAAATCGTAAGTTAATAGACAACTTTCTGGTCTTCTGTTTTGTAACGTTAAAGGACACTGCATTTGTTGAGCACCATACTGTATACCTTGATTGCACTTAGTGCTTTTGCAGCTAATTCTTTGTTGTGTCGAATGGCATTACAAAGTGGTGATATTGATCCTTTGAGCTTTACTGCTATTCGCTTAGCAAGTGGGGCATTTATGTTGCTTGGCTTACTGTTATGGCAAGCAAAGTTAAGGCAATTAAAATCGCAAAGGGCTAAACCTTTATCCGATAAAGGTAACAATATCAGTGCCCTTAGTTTATTTGTTTACGCGCTGTGCTTTTCAGTTGCTTATGTTGATTTAAATACAGGTACAGGCGCACTTATCTTATTTTCTGCAGTGCAGTTAACCATGATAGGCCATAGTGTTTTAAATAAAGAGCCGCTCAGTAAAGTGCAGTGGGGGGCTTTATTTGTCGCTTTTGCGGGTTTTATTTACCTAATGCTGCCCTCAGCGACGGTGCCTTCTTTCATGCCAGCAATGCTCATGGCGTTAAGTGGTGTAGCGTGGGGTGTTTACAGTATTCGTGGAAAATCATGCAGCTCACCTTTGCAAGCAACCAGCTTTAATTTTCTAAGAAGTTTAATACTTGTGCCAATTTTAGTCTTTCTAGCCGTTGTCGATTGGCAGGGGATCACCGCAACAGGCGTTTATTTGGCGATAGCTTCAGGAGCTTTAGCATCAGGCCTTGGTTATAGCATTTGGTATATTGCACTACCAAGGCTTAAAAGTAGCCAAGCAGGTGTGGTACAGCTAACGGTTCCAGTGCTTGCTACGTTAGCTGGGGTGGTATTTTTAGATGAGCAATTAACAGCGCGTTTAATCACAGCCAGCGCCTTGATTCTTGGCGCTGTACTGGTGTTTTTAACGACTAAAAAGCGCAGCCTTTAGACTTTGGCGTATTAATATTTAACACGTAGCGTTCATACAGGGTGTTTAGTTCGGCTAGTATCGCTTGCTTGCCAATAAGTTCACTTTGTTCAATACATTGCTGTAATGTTTCAACTGACAAATATTGCATCATCTTATGCGATGCATTGATATGACTGATATGCCAAGGCTCAGGGGCAACCCCCCCTTTATATTCTTGGTAAGGGCGATAAAAACCATACTTTTCGAGGTTATCATCAAGCCATGCAGCAAGCTTTGCAAACGGCCCAGTGGCCGAATACTCATCTGGCGTTAATTGCAGCTGATAATCATCGTCAATAGGGCGGTTATCGTAGATGTCGAGGTCGGTGCCAAAGTGATGTCTGCTTGCCCCAGGTAGTGCGGAGTAAAGCATTATAGCGTGGCACTTTTCAATATCACTCAAGCTTTCTAAGTCTACCGTTTTTTGTGCAAGGGTATAAACCGGTCTAAGGCCCTGAAATTTTGCATTCCAAATAGCGCTTTGACGTTGAAAGTCACGAAAGCTTGAGGCAATTGTTAGATCAATACCCGCTTCTTTCGCACCTTGCTGAAGAGCTAAAAAATCATCGACAATATCACGATGCAAGCGATGGTGTTGTAGCTCAACTAAATGTGAGCTACATGACCCGGTGGCGCATTGTTTAAGCTCAGCTTGGTTCATGTAAGCAGTTGCTCTAAAATGATTTCGTAGATATCAGCAAGTTGAATTAAATCCTCTGTGCTAACACATTCGTTTACTTTATGAATGGTTTCATTACGCGGGCCAAGTTCAATGACTTTAGCACCTGTTTGTGCGATAAAACGACCATCCGATGTCCCACCAGTGGTTTCAAGCGCTGTTTCGCGTCCAGTCACCTGCTTAATAGCATGCACAGTTGCATCAACTAACGGGCCGTGGTCGGTTAAAAACGGCAGTCCATTTACAATCCAATTTAACTCATAATTCAGATTGTGTTTTTCAACAATATCAACGACTCGTTGTTGTAGCTGCTGGTGTGTAACTTTTGTGCTAAAGCGGAAGTTAAATTGAATCTCAAGTTCACCTGGGATCACATTTCCGGCACCGGTACCACCGTTAATATTCGAAACCTGAAAGCTCGTTGCAGGGAAAAATTCGTTACCTTGATCCCACTCGGTTTGACTTAGCTCAGTTAACGCAGGGGCGGCTAAGTGAATCGGATTTTGAGCAAGATGCGGATAAGCAACATGGCCTTGCACACCTTTAATGGTTAAAAAGCCAGTTAATGAGCCACGTCGACCATTTTTTACCACATCGCCAAGTTCATCCCGTGATGATGGCTCGCCGACTAAGCATAAATCAATCTTCTCACCACGCGCTTCAAGGGTATCGATAACACGGGTTGTGCCGTTGATGAACGGGCCTTCTTCATCTGAAGTAATTAAAAACGAAATAGATCCATTATGATCTGGGTGCTTAGCCACAAAACGCTCGGTGGCAACCACCATTGCAGCTAAAGAACCTTTCATATCGGCTGCACCGCGACCATGTAACATGCCGTCTTCTACTAGTGCCGAAAAGGGCGGGTGCTGCCAATTTTTCTCGGGACCAGTTGGTACAACATCGGTGTGACCCGCAAAACAAAAATGCGGTGACGCATCTCCCTTACGAGCCCAAGTATTTAAGGTATCAGTGAAAAACAGTGATTCTATATTAAACCCTAGCTTTTCCAAACGTTCGTTCATTAACGCTTGGCAACCGGCATCTTCAGGCGTTACTGATTCACGCTGGATAAGTGCTTGAGCAAGTTCAATAACAGGGTGAGTCATTAGGCAAAAATCTCATCGTATTGAGCTGCTTTAAAACCTAAGTAGTACTGGCCGTTATGCACGAGTACCGGACGCTTGATCATTGCAGGTTGCTCAACCAGTAATGCTAATGCTGATTCTTTATCTAGGTTTTGTTTTTGCTCATCAGATAATTGGCGGTAAGTTGTGCCGCGTTTATTAACTAAATCTTGCCAATCAATATGTGCTGCAAACTCATTAACTAGCTCAGCACTAATGCCGTCTTTACGGTAATCATGGAAAGTAAATTCTTGGTTGTTATCAGTTAAATATTTCTTGGCTTTTTTAATTGTATCGCAGTTGCTGATACCGTACATGATAGTCATAAATTCTACTTTTTAGTTACAGTGAGTAATGTGTCTACCCCAGCAATGACCTGAGATAGTGAATAATACAGAGGGCCAAGGTGTTGGCTATTGAGTACGCAAAGAGTACCGAGCATTGGGCTGCTCAGCTCGCGTAAATCAAAATAGGCTAACCGTTCACCCTGGCTAATTTTACTGCCATTTAATTTTGCAATATTGGTGTGATTAATATGTTCTTCAACCGATGAAAACGATAAGTTTAATAAAACTTTTAAACCGTTTTTTGCCTGTAAAATGTATTCTTTACCGGCATTTTTAACTTGTAATAGGGTGCCATCGAATGGTGCGATGATGTTGTGACTAGTTAATTCAACACTAATACTTGGTCCAAGTGTCGCAAAGCGGAAAAATGGCTCTGGGTGCTCGCTAATGCTTTTTACACGCCCAGTAAATGGGCTTTTAATAGCCATGCAGCGCGCTTTTCTGAGGCTGCGTTCGGGTAAGTATTGAACTTCGTTAGTCATGGCTTATTTAACATCACCTAGCACATGGTAACCGTCTTTTTTCAGGGCTGTAATTGCCTTGGCCATACTTTGCTTCTTCACCAGTACATAATCGGTATCGTAAGTTGATAAAGCAAAAATCGAAATCGACGCTTTTGCCAGTACTCCAGAAATATTTGCCATGATACCTGTTAGTGAAAAACCAAGAGGGCCAATCACCTCAAGTGCCAACCAATCCGTTTCTTGATCAAGACTGTCTAGCTCAAAACTACTTGGACACACTATAGACAACTCATCAGCGGTTTTAGCAATAAAGAAAATAGCTTGTTGAAGTAGGGTAGGATCAATCGTCGCATCGACATCTAAACTATGAATGGTAAGTTCTTCACTATGAAGTTGTAACGTTTGTTTTGACATCTGCGATCCTATCTTTGAAGCCTTTGAATTTATAGTATAGGTAAACAAAGTTAAGATAAAGCGCAATAATTTTGATTGCTGAGGAAATACTCAGCTCAGTCTTTAAATGTTGTCCACAGAATCTGTGGATAAATATGGGAATAGGTCAGTATAAAGAAGCTAATAGGCTAATTTATAAAGGTTTTATAAATTAGCCTAAATTTTGAAGGGTTAATTTTCTATGCTTTCGACTTGCTTAGCTTGAATCGCTGTAAGGGCAATGGTGTAAACAATATCGTCTACTAATGCACCACGACTTAAGTCATTTACCGGCTTGCGCATACCTTGAAGCATCGGGCCAATACTAATTAAATCAGCACTACGTTGTACTGCTTTGTAAGTTGTATTACCAGTATTCAAGTCTGGGAATACAAACACAGTTGCTTTACCTGCCACAGGGCTATCGGGTGCTTTCTTAATTGCTACATTTTCCATAATAGCTGCATCGTATTGAAGCGGGCCATCAATCACTAAGTCTGGGCGCTTTTGCTGGGCAAGCTTAGTGGCTTCACGGACTTTCTCTACATCAGCGCCTGAGCCTGACGTACCCGTGCTGTAGCTGATCATTGCAACGCGAGGTTCAATGCCAAATGCGGCAGCTGAATCAGCCGATTGAATAGCAATATCAGCTAATTGCTCAGCGGTAGGATCTGGATTGATAGCGCAGTCACCGTAAACAAGTACTTGATCAGGTAATAGCATAAAGAATACCGATGATACTAACGATGAACCCGGAGCTGTTTTAATCAATTGTAGCGGTGGGCGAATCGTGTTAGCTGTTGTGTTAACAGCACCTGACACCAAGCCGTCTACTTTACCTTGTTCAAGCATCATGGTGCCAAGTACTACGTTATCTAGTAATTGCTCTTGTGCGACCACTTCTGTTAAGCCTTTGTTTTTACGAATCTCTACCATAGGCGCCACGTAATCGTTGATTACATCAGCTGGCTCAATAATGGTTACGTTATCGTTAAGCTCAACACCTTGTTGTTCAGCAATACGTAAAATCTCTTCTTTATCGCCAAGAAGGATTGTTTTAGCAATACCACGTTGACCACAAATAGCAGCAGCTTTAATAGTACGTGGCTCATTACCTTCTGGTAAAACAACCGTTTTATTCGCTTGACGGGCTTTATCGGTTAGTAAGAAGCGAAATGCTGGAGGAGACATTTTACGAGTACGACCAACACTTTGTGCAAGGCTGTCTAACCAGTCTGAGTCAATATGGCTGGCGTTGTGATCTTTTACTTTATCGATGCGTTGATCATCATCACAAGGCACTTCCATATTGAAGTTATGCAGTAACAGTGAGGTACGCCATGTATCTTCTTCTGTTGCGATAATTGGTAAACCTGTATCCATCGCTTGTTCACATAATTTCATAATGCGATCTTCAGGTTTAAAACCACCAGTTAATAAAATTGCCCCAAGCTTGGTGCCATTCATGGCTGATAAACAAGCTGCAACTAATACATCAGAGCGATCGCCAGGAGTTACCAGCAATGCTCCAGGGGTAAAGTGGCTTAAGATATTCGACACTGTACGGGCACAGAAAGTGACGCGACGTAAACGGCGGTGAGCCATGTCACCTTCGTTAATTACTTCAGCTTTTAAGTATTCACATAAATCTCGTACACGCGGTGCTACTAGGTCAAAATCCCAAGGAATTGAGCCTAATAACTTAAATGGGTGCTTTCTGAAAATAGGCAGCGATGCTAAACGGTTTAATTCGTTCTCGAGTTGTTCAGGTTCATGGGCCTCAACAAGATCTGCACGTGCACGACCTTCGTCATCCAATGGCGCATTTACTTTATTGAAAATACAGCCTAACACGCGAGGGTGATTAACACCGCCATAGTTGCCAGAGGCGATTTCTAAACGGTCTTCAATTTGGTCATTGCTATCGTTACTAGGCGTTAAAACAAAAACAATATCAGCACCTAGCGTTTGCGCAATTTCACGGTTTACGCGTCCAGCATAAGGCTGACGACGTGTTGGCACCATACCTTCGATAATGGCGATTTCGTCTTCTTTAATGGTGCTTTCAAAGCGCTCTACGATTTCTTCTAGTAAGTCGTCGCCTTTACCATCACCAATCATTTGCTCTGCATAGCTCAAATCGAATGGTGTCGGTGGATTAATTGGCGAGCCATGGGTAACAATTTGCGTCGACTTTTCTGGGCCTGTATCGCCAGAGCGTGGCTGTGCAATGGGTTTGAAAAAGTTAACTTTAAGCGCTTTTTGCTCTAGCGCACGTACCAAACCAACAGAAACAGATGTTAAACCAACCCCAGTTGAAATAGGGATCAACATAATTCTACGTGCCATTTACTTAAGCCTCCTTTGCAATGCGGGCTGCATCGTTAGCAATAACCCATTCTTCATTTGTTGGGATCACAAACGCTTTAACATGCGCTTGGCCTTTTGAAATTAGGCCTTCTTTACCAAAGCGAGCAGCCAAGTTAGCAGCTTCATCACACTCAAGGCCTAAAAAGCCTAAGTGTGAAATCACTTTGTCACGAATGATGTCTGAGTTTTCACCAATGCCACCGGTAAAAATAAGCGCATCAAGGCGTTGCAGAGGCACCAAGAACGCAGCGATTTGTTTTGCTAAGCGGTAACAGAAAATATCGAGAGCAAGGTTTGCTTGTGGGTGGCCTTCAACAGCCGCTTCTTCAATAGTGCGACAGTCATTTGATAATTCACTAATGCCTAACAGACCACTTTGTTTATTCAACAAATCATCAATTTCTTGAACTGAATAATTAAGTTGTTGAGTCAAAAAGGTGAATAAACCAGGATCGATGCTACCACTGCGCGTACCCATGACTAAGCCTTCCAGTGGGGTAAGCCCCATACTGGTATCAACACTCTTACCATCTTTAATAGCGCACACAGAACAACCATTACCTAAATGCGCACTGATCACATTAGTTTGCTGGCGTTCTTTGCCGAGTAATTTCGCCGCTTCACCGGCAACATAATAATGGCTCGTGCCATGGAAACCATAACGTCTTACACCATGCTCTTTATAAAGCGAGTAAGGTAATGCATATAAGTAGGCAATTTTTGGCATAGTTTGATGAAACGCAGTATCAAACACCGCAATTTGTGGTAGTGTCGAGAACGCTTGCTGTGCGGTGCGAATACCTAATAAATTCGCTGGATTATGTAAAGGCGCTAATGCTGCCGTTTTCTCGATTTCTATTAATACGTCATTATCAATTAATACTGACTCGGTAAAATGTTCGCCACCATGTACGACCCTATGGCCCACGGCAACTAACTTATCCTCAAGACCTAAGTTTTTGACCAGGTAAACAAGTTTATTAATTGCTGCATCATGGGCTTGTCCTTTTGCAAGTTCAATAAGTTGTTTTTCACCATTATATTTATATTTTATTGAAGGCGTATCTGATCCAAGGCGTTCAGCTAACCCTGAAATAACTTCGTCAGAAGTGGTGGCATCTAAAATGGCAAATTTTAAACTCGAACTACCACAGTTTAGTACTAAAACGTGATGTGGTGAGCAAAGGTGCTTCGGCATAGCTAGGTCCTAAAAGTACGATATCAGTCAGTGTGTATTAAGGCTTGATAATTAGAATTCTTTGCCAGTATAGTAAATAAGTATTTTGTTGCTACACTTAACAAAGCTAGGCTGTAATTACACTAAAGTCTAGTTGACTTAAGCCGATAACATTTTATCTCATTTAGACTTTAAACGTTAGTCTCATTGCCATTAATTTGGTATTAGAACTAGGACAGGTTTTGCAGGGATTGTATCCGGGAGTGTGTTACACTCGGTTGTGAAACGAGATGAAAACCCTAGGAGTGATGATGCAAAAAGGTGTCATGTCACAAGTGCAAACAGGTCGTCAGTACGCTAAAAAATGGCCGATGCGACAAGAGCTCGCTCCATTGTTTGCCGAATTTAGAGTGATCAAAGCTACTGATCTGGCAATTACTGTGATGCCAATTTTGGCAATGCTGACCGTATTCATGCAAGTTAATTACTTGGGCAGTGATTATTTTCCCCAAGCTATCACTATTGCGCTATTCTTTTTGTCACTTCCGCTGCAAGGTTTGTTGTGGTTAGGAAGACGTGCTCAAACCAGATTAGAACCAGCGATGCTAAGTTGGTATACAGAATTGCACAGTAAAATGAAGGCGCATGGTTATCAGTCACAATTAACGACTGAAAAACCACGCTATATAGATTTAGCTCAACTGTTAAAGGATATGTTCGAAAAAATGGACAAAGCCTTCACTAAAGAGCATTTTTAATCCCGAATAAACTGGCTCACATAAAACGATAACGTAATTTTTTGTGGGCCTTGCTGCTCTATCTGCTGCCAATGCTCTGGGCGAAACTTCCATGCAAACGGCGTCATCATAATTAAATGTTTAATCTCATCGACAGATAACAACACCTGTTGCTCTAGTAAATTCGTCGACTCTTTGCTGAAACCCGCTGGTGGTTCTATCTCTGTATGTGGTTTAACATCGGAATAAATAAATGCTTTTAACTCTTTTAGGTGCCAAGGGCCAGGGCTTGCAACAATTAAGCTAGCTTGTGGTTTGGCAAGGCGGGCAAGTTCTTGTGCAAATAGTGGTGCAAACACACTAACAAGCACATCCGCTTTGGCATCTGCAAAAGGGGCTTGGCTAATTGAGGCAACGCTAAAATGCGCATTTTCATATCGCTTAGCAGCGTATTTTACCGCGGGTTTCGAAATATCGACACCATAGACATCGGCACTCGATTGCGTTGCTATTGCTTGAGTGTAAAAGCCTTCACCACAGCCTAAATCAATCACTGAAGTTGGTTCGAGTGATGTCACTAAATCTGCTAAAGCTTGCTGTAAAAACAAATAGTGCCCGGCACTTAAAAATGCGCGGCGAGCCTGCACCATTTCAAGGTTATCTCCTGGTTGTTTAGACTTTTTATTTTGCACGGGAAGTAAATTGACATAACCCTCTTTGGCGATATCAAAACTGTGATTGTTGTCACAACGGTAAGTTTTGTCGGTTAGAGTAAGTTCAAGTTTGCAAAGCGGGCAGTGATAGTGAAGACTCATGAGTCTAAATAGTCCTTATCATAAAAGGTTTTAACCCAGTGAGGGCGATAGGTGATCATCAAGGTAATAGCCATGCCATTGAGCATTGCTTCAGGAAACCAAATTATGGCACAAAGAATCAGATAGTTTTCTGAAATTTCAATAAAACTGTAATCACCAAGCAAGTAATAAAACACACCACTGGTAAGTATTTTGATACAGGCAATAACAGCAGCGGTTAAAAACGCGCATAAAAAGATATAAATAAAAAAGTGCCTTGGCAGATAGCTATAGCAAAGCACAAAACACAAATAGCTTAACGTAACTGGTAAAAAAGCAGTAAACAATAAATGCACTGGCAGTATTGATACTGGCAGCTGAGCGACTAATACCAAGAGTAAACTTGCAAGAAGGCTTGCAAAAATGGCCAGTCGCCAACCTAAAATCAGGGTCACTGCAGTGACCCCTAAAATATGCAATTCGAGGCCTGGCAATATCCCCGCTTTAATACGCCACAGTACTGCAAGTACTAAAGCACAAGCGAGTACACCAACTTGTCTTATTGGTGTTGCCAATAATTGTGATGCGCTTTGTTTATCGAAACTCAGCCAAAGTATTAAAGCCACACAGCTCCACAAAGGGAGCTGCCATTGCATAGTGTCTATCATGCGTTAAAAGTTGACCAAATAGGGGCATGATCAGATGGCTTTTCGATACCACGTAATTCGTAATCGATGCCAGACTCAACACAACGTTTAGCAAGCGCTGGAGTTGCTAAGATCACATCAATACGTAAACCGCGGTTGTCATCAAAACCTTTTGAGCGGTAATCAAACCACGAATATTGCTCGGTTTTTTCTGGGTAAAGCTCTCGGAATGTATCTTTAAAGCCCCAGTTTAATAAAGTGCTTAGCCATTCACGCTCTTCTGGTTGGAACGAACACTTACCTGTTTTTAACCAGCGCTTACGGTTTGGTTCACCAATACCAATGTCGAGATCGGTCGGTGAAATATTAATGTCGCCCATCACGATAACATCTTGCTCAGGCGTGTGGTTATCTTCTAAATGGGTCATTAAATCTTTGTAGAACTGACGCTTATATGGGAACTTGGTTTCGTGGGCAATATTATCGCCTTGCGGGAAATAGCCATTCATCACCGTTAATTCACGGCCATTTTCTTGTGTCACAGTAACACTGATCATACGGCGCTGTGACTCGTCAGTATCGGTTGCAAAGCCTTTAACGACTGATTTTGGTTCTTGCTTACATAACATAGCCACGCCGTAGTGCGCTTTTTGACCGTGAAAATAAACGTGATAACCCATTTTTTGCACGTCTTCGAGAGGGAAGGCCTCATCATGCACTTTGATTTCTTGTAAGCCAATAATATCTGGTTGATGTTTATCAATTACGGCTTGCAACTGGTGTAAACGGGCGCGCAGGCCGTTAATGTTGAATGAGATTACCTTCATGGTGCACCTATTATTTTTGTTTCAGTGTTTAGCGCAATTCTATCATCAAACTAGGGCTTATTCATGAGCTAATTACGAAAATCAAATTGGGTAAATGTTGATCAATTGCTGCTTAATTTAAAAACATTGTTAACTCACTATTAATTATTAAATTAAATAAATAATTCAGTTGATCTACTTATTTTTGTTTATATAATGCGCGCAAACCATCCGTTCATATTATGTACTATTTAAAGGTAAACCATGAAAAAACAATTAGTGATGCTTTCTCTTGCATGTATCTCATTTGGCTCATTAGCAAGCAACCCGCACTACTTTTCAGCTGATAACCGTATTGAATCAAAGTTATGTAGCTTAAGTGCGAACGAAGGGTTTACCGCTGCACGTAAAGAAGCAGCAAAGCATGGCATTTCAATGTCACGTTTTTCAAAAAGCATTTTATGTAACGGTACTGACATCCGTGACATTGCTAAAAAAGCACAATCACAAGAAGCAGCTAAAGCAGCTGTTGAAGTGTTTGCTAAAAATGAGCAAAAAGAAACTCAACTTTGTATCACAGCACTTAAAAAAGGTTTAACACCTGTGCGTGAAAAAATTGGTAACTTAAATACTTTAAAATGTAATGGCGAAGCTGTAACAGACTTCGTTAAGCGTTACCAAAACGCAGCTATCTAATAGCGATATTATGGCTATATGGAAAAGCGCTCTTATGAGCGCTTTTTTTATGAAAAAATTACAGCAAGCTATGAAAAGCTTGCTAAATCATAGGCTTAACCTTAGCTTAACTGTTTTGTAAGTGCTTGATTTTAGTCAGTAAGACATTTTGGCATTCAACTTGTAATAGTCGAAGTGAATCTAATCGACTACAAGGAAATGTCTTATGAACAAGTTAACTCTAGCATCAACAATTTTGGCAGCATTAAGCCTATCAGCATGTTCTGCAAGTAACTCTTTAGCAAAAATCGACAGTGATTTTGGTAGCCTAGATAATGACAATGACGGTTATATCTCTAAAGTAGAAGCTGATGACGATGCAATTTGGGATCATTTTTCAAATATCGATACCAACATGGATGAGCAAATTAGCCGCACTGAATTTAATACTTATATGCAGTTAAATACAGGTAAAGTGGCAACTGATAGCGAGGTGTCTGAATCAGCATTTAAAGCAGAAATCGCTAGATTTGACCGCATCGAAAATGACTTTAAATCGTTAGATAACGATAAAAATGGTTATGTATCAATTGAAGAAGCAGATGACGACGACATCGCAAATCATTTTGGCTATATGGATAGCAACAAAGATAAGCGTGTAAGTCGTACTGAATTTATCAACTACATTAGCAAATATGGCAGCGATGTTGCCGAAGATGATGCCCTTGAAATGGTTAAAAACAGCTAATTTCATTATTCATTTTTGAAATATCCCCCAAAGCCAGTGTTTTACACTGGCTTTTTTATAATAATTTTTCCAACCTTGGCTGACTTCTGTCATAATAGAGCGTTAGTGATTTAAAATGACCTTTAGTAACGATGGCCACAAAACGTATCAGTGATGAACAGTTAGTCGAAATCATAGAAGCTGCGATTTTTGTTGCTGGAAAACCCGTGTCTAAACGGCATTTAAAAGAAACAGTATTAGCTGATTTAAGCGTATCTATGCCACGCATTAATAATGCAATTGAACAGATTCAAACGCATTATCAAACCAGAGGTATCAAGCTTGTTGCAGTAGGTAGCGGTTATAGATTTCAGGCCTGTGCGAGTTTAGCACCTTGGCTGGCAAACTTATGGCAAGAGCGCGCACCTAAATACTCAAGAGCACTATTAGAAACTTTATCCTTGATTGCCTACAGGCAACCTATTACCCGTGGTGAAATTGAACAAGTACGGGGAGTAACCGTTGGCTCAGGGATTATTAAAACCTTATTAGAAAGAGAGTGGGTAAGGGTTGTGGGCCACAAAGAAGTGCCAGGTCGCCCTGCTTTGTATGCAACAACATCCGCTTTCTTAGACTATTTTTCATTAGCTGGTTTAGATGAATTACCACCATTACCTGAACTTCAGGAGAGTAAAATCAACCAGCTATTGAGCGATCCTTCTGTGAGAGAACTATCTGAATGAGTAATTTAGAAACTGAAAAGTTACAAAAAGTATTAGCCCGTGCAGGCGTGGGTTCACGTCGTGAAATGGAAAAATACATCGATGCCAACCGCGTGAGCGTGAATGGTAAAGTGGCGCGTTTAGGCGACCGTGTAGAAACAACCGATGTGATTCGTGTTGACGGTCACGTGGTAAAAATTGAAGACAAAGCTGACCGTATTTGTCGTGTACTTATGTATAACAAACCAGAAGGTGAGTTATGTACACGTAAAGATCCGGAAGGCCGCCGTACGGTATTTGATCGCTTACCACGTGTTGATGGCGAGCGCTGGATAGCGGTAGGTCGTTTAGATATTAATACCGCAGGTTTAATGCTGTTCACCAATGACGGTGAACTTGCAAATCGTTTAATGCACCCAAGTTACGAAGTAGAGCGTGAATACTCTGCTCGTGTATTTGGCGAAGTAACTAATGATACGCTGCGCACTTTAACAAAAGGTGTTGAACTTGATGATGGCCCTGCAAAATTCTTGAACATCAAACCTATAGGTGGTGAGGGGATCAATCGTTGGTTCAATGTCACATTAACTGAAGGTCGTAACCGCGAAGTACGTCGTTTATGGCAATCACAAGATGTTGAAGTATCGCGTCTTATCCGTATTCGTTACGGTAAGTTAGAGCTTGATAAGCGCTTACCTCAAGGTGGTTGGGCTGAGCTTGATTTAGATACGGTAAACTATTTACGTAAAACAGTACAACTAGGCCGCGAAACGCAAACTAAGCTGTCGGTTATTCCTGAAAAGCGTAAAGACAAGCGTGCTAAAATTAACCAAATTCGTAAGGCGGTTAAAAAGCACAATCAACGCGCTAAACAAACTAAACGTCGTTAATCAATAATATAGCGGTTTGCAGATAAAGCGATTTATTTGCAAACTGGCATAAAAAAAGCAGCGATATCGCTGCTTTTTTTGTTTCACAATGCTAATTAAGCATTTTCAACAGCTGTACGTGGGTCAACATATTCCATGTTGAAAGCTTCAGCTACTTCTTTATAAGTAACTTGGCCTTTGATCACGTTTAAGCCTTTTAAGAAGTTTGCATCGTCAAGAAGTGCTTTCTTGTAGCCTTTGTTAGCAAGGTTGATGATGAAAGGTAATGTTGCGTTGTTAAGTGCAAACGTCGAAGTACGTGGTACAGCACCTGGCATGTTAGCAACACAGTAGTGAACAACTTCATCAACGATGAAAGTAGGATCAGCATGAGTTGTCGCTTTAGAAGTTGCGATACAACCACCTTGGTCGATTGCAACGTCAACGATTGCAGAACCAGGTTTCATTGCTTTGATGTGCTCAGCCGTTACTAGTTTAGGCGCTGCAGCACCAGGGATTAATACGCCACCGATCACAAGGTCAGCTTCTAGTACGTGTTTTTCTAACGCGTCAGCTGTAGAGTAGATAGCTTTAACTTTATTACCGAACTGCGCATCTAATGCACGTAATACATCGATGTTACGGTCAAGAACAACAACATCAGCACCTAGGCCAACAGCCATTTGCGCTGCGCTACGACCAACCATGCCGCCGCCGATAACAACTACTTTAGCTGGCTCAACACCTGGTACACCACCAAGTAACATACCACGGCCGTGGTTTGCTTTTTCAAGCGCTTGTGCACCAGCTTGAATAGACATACGACCTGCAACTTCACTCATAGGAGCTAGAAGTGGTAAACCGCCACGTGAATCAGTTACTGTTTCGTAAGCGATACATACTGCGCCACTTTTAACAAGGTCTTCAGTTTGTGGAAGATCCGGTGCTAAGTGAAGGTAAGTAAATAGAATTTGGTCTTCGCGTAACATAGCACGCTCAACAGCTTGTGGCTCTTTTACTTTAACGATCATTTCAGCTTTAGCAAAAACGTCTGCTGCTGTTGGTAAAATTTCAGCACCAGCCGCAATATAATCTTCGTTCGTAAAGCCAATGCCCATACCAGCATCAGTCTCAACAAACACTTGGTGGCCATGGTTTACTAGTTCACGAACACTCGCAGGAACCATACCTACACGGTATTCATGGTTTTTGATTTCTTTAGGTACACCAATAATCATAGTTTTTCGCCTTAATAGAACGGGATAAAATTTTTGACTATTATATTCATGACTAGCCAGTGTGTCTCACCTTTTTTTAATGCATTTCTAGTGATATAATCTAAAAATAACTTAAAAACAGTGCAAAACTCTGGTTTGGCTTATGCATCAATTACTCGACAGAATAGACCGTAAAATATTAATGGAATTACAGCACGATGGTCGGATCTCTAACGTAGAGCTGGCAAGGCGTGTAGGGCTAAGTGCCACCCCGTGTTTAGAGCGTGTAAAAAAGCTTGAAAGGGAGGGGTATATACTCGGATATAAAGCGGTAGTAGATCCTGCTAAGCTTGGGCAGGGTTTATCCGTTTATGTAGAAGTGACCATCACCAAAACATCACCTGATGTGTTCGAAGAGTTTAACGCCGCTGTTAAAAAGCACGACGAAATTATTGAATGTCACTTGGTGTCGGGTAATTTCGACTTTTTATTAAAAACGCGGGTAAATGATATGTCGGAATATCGAAATGTACTAGGCGATATTCTACTAAAACTACCTAATGTCAGTGAAAGCCGAACGTATGTGGTAATGGAAGAAGTAAAAGGTGAAGAAGGGGTCATTATTCGCCCATATATTGCTTAAACTGTTAAAATACACATAGAGTAACAAAAACTTGTTCATTATCAGTCCATCAAGGCTAAGATAAAGTGCATCAAACGGCATTTCCTGCTAAGGTATTTCACTGCTAATCGATCAGTAAAGAATAATAAGGAATAGGGAGCTATGCGCCTAAATGGTGTTCAAAGACTGTTAGAAACGGGGCTAATCATCAGCACCTTTGCTGCAGTATTTATTTTATGTGCATTAATCAGTTTTGATCCTGCCGACCCTTCATGGTCGCAAACCGGTGAATTTGTTAATGTTAAGAATATTACCGGCACTGCGGGGGCCTGGGTTGCAGATATCCTATTACTCACTTTTGGCTGGCTTGCTTATTTAGTCCCTGTTGCTATTCAATTATTTGGTTATTTATTGTTTAAACAGCCACATCGTATTTTTCAGCTTGATTACACCACACTTGCCTTACGTGTCATTGGCTTTGCGCTGTTTATTACTTCAGCGACTGCCATTAGCAGCATTAACTTCGACGATATTTATAACTTCTCATCTGGTGGGGTAGTAGGGGATGTCATTGCAACAGCAATGATGCCGACCTTTAATTTTACCGGCACCTCGATTCTATTACTGTGCTTTTTCTTTGCTGGATTAACCCTATTAACGGGGATTTCTTGGGTACAATTTGTCGATTTTGTCGGCAAGTGGGTAATGAAATTATTCTACTTTTTACGTGAGCAATTTTCTGCTTGGATGCACCGTGAAAAAGAAGCAGTTAAAGATGTCGCCACCACAGAGCCTGACGCCAACTTTGTAGAACCAGAAAACGAGCCAGCTATTAGCTTCAATGATGCTGATGAAGATGAGCCAAAAGCGACCAAGCAACAGCAAAAGTCTGCTGAAAAAGCAGATGAAGACTTCAAAGGCTTTGATGAGCTTGATGATATTCTTGACCAAGAAATTGGATTCAGTGCTCTTGATGATGAATCATTCGATACTGTATCGGCACTTAATGCGCTTGATCAGAGCCCTGTAGTAGAGCAAGAAAAGCCTGTAACAACGGTTGTTTCGCCTGCTCGCCCAATGCCTAAACCAAAACCTGCGTATCAGCCACCACCAACAGCGAAAGAAAAATTCGAAGCCTTGCTCGAAGAGCAACCGCCTGTAAATCCGTTACCATCGCTGGATTTATTAGATCGTCCAGATAAAGCGAAAAACCCATTATCACAAGAAGAATTAGATGGTATTTCTCGTTTAGTTGAAACCAAATTACTTGATTTTAACATCCAAGCTGCGGTTGTGGGTGTATACCCAGGTCCGGTTGTAACGCGTTTTGAGCTTGATTTAGCGCCGGGTATTAAAGTAGCTAAAATCACTGGCTTAGCTAAAGATTTAGCGCGTTCACTCTCTGCAGTAAGCGTACGTGTTGTAGAAGTTATTCCGGGTAAAACTTATGTTGGTTTAGAGTTACCTAACAAACATCGTGAAATCGTGCGTTTAAGTGAAGTTATTAACGCACCTAAATTTGAATCAAACCCATCACCACTGACTATGGTGTTAGGTAAAGACATTGCTGGCGAGCCAGTGTGTGCTGACCTTGGCAAAATGCCACATTTACTTGTTGCGGGTACAACTGGTTCAGGTAAGTCAGTGGGCGTTAATGTAATGATATTAAGCTTACTATACAAATCGGGCCCTGATGATGTTCGTATGATCATGATCGACCCGAAAATGCTTGAACTTTCTGTGTACGAAGGCATCCCACATTTATTATGTGAAGTTGTTACTGACATGAAAGAAGCAGCCAATGCATTGCGTTGGTGTGTAGGCGAAATGGAACGTCGTTATAAGCTGATGTCGGCACTTGGGGTGCGTAACTTAAAAGGTTACAACCAAAAAGTGTTGGATGCCAAAGAAGCGGGTCAACCAATTCTAGATCCACTGTTTAAAGATACCGACGGTATGGCCGATGGCCCTGAAGAGCTAGATAAACTACCAAGTATTGTGGTGGTTATTGACGAATTTGCCGACATGATGATGATCGTGGGTAAAAAAGTGGAAGAGCTGATTGCACGTATCGCACAAAAAGCCCGTGCTGCAGGTATTCACTTAGTGTTAGCAACACAACGCCCATCGGTTGACGTTATTACAGGTTTGATTAAAGCGAATATTCCAACACGTATGGCGTTCCAAGTTTCAAGTAAAATTGATTCGCGTACCATTTTAGATCAGCAAGGTGCTGAAAACTTACTTGGTATGGGTGACATGCTTTACTTACCGCCAGGTACTAGTGTACCAGTGCGTGTGCATGGCGCGTTTGTTGACGACCACGAAGTTCATGCGGTCGTAGATGATTGGAAAAAACGTGGCAAACCAAATTATATAGATGAAATTTTGAGTGGCGATGCCACAGAAGAAATTCTACTACCAGGAGAAACCAGTGAAGACGGTGATGAAGAGTCAGATCCGCTTTACGATGAAGCAGTATCATTTGTAATTGAAACCGGCAAAGTGTCGGTATCGAGTGTACAGCGTAAGCTTCGTGTAGGTTATAACCGCGCAGCTCGTTTAGTTGAACAAATGGAAACATCAGGCATTGTTAGCGCACCAGGACATAACGGTGCCCGCGAGGTCTTAGTGCCAAATGGTGGAGCAAATTAATGAAAAAGATTAAATACCTAGCCCTAATTGTGGGCTGTTTATTAAGCGGTCAAAGTTTTGCAGACGACAGCGAAGCATTGCAACAACAACTGGCTGCGATTAAAAGTTTTAAAGCAGAGTTTTCGCAGCAAGTTACCGATTCGCAAGGCGAAGCTATCATGCAAGGTGAAGGGAATATTGCTCTTCAACAACCTATGATGATCCGCTGGCAACAGCAAAGCCCAGACGATACCTTGTTTGTATCGAATGGCGACAAAACTTATTACTTCGATAGCTTTGCTGAGCAAGTAACGATTATGAATACCCACAGCTTGATTGATTCAACACCGTTTGTATTGTTGACCTCTAAAGATCCTGAGCAGTGGGCTAAATACCAAGTTGTGGCAACCGATGCAGGCTTTAGCGTAACACCAAACAAAGGCGTTGAGAGCCAAGTTGAAAAGTTAGACATTAGCTTTAATGCTAAAGAACAAGGCCTAGCATCACTGACAGTATTAGATACCTCTGGTCAGCAGTCTTTATTTACCTTTAAAGATGCTAAAGTAAACGAAGCACTTGCAACTCAAACCTTTGAATTTACCATTCCTGAGGGCGTTGAAGTTGACGACCAAAGCCAAGGTGATTAAGGCTTGAGTAATCTCGGATTTAACTTTGGTCCTGATGTGCGCCCACTTGCGGCGCGCATGCGACCCGAAACACTCAATGACTACATAGGTCAGCAGCACCTTTTAAGCCCCGATAAACCTCTTTACCAAGCCATTCTTGCAGGTCGATGCCACAGCCTCATTTTGTGGGGGCCGCCAGGCGTTGGTAAAACTACGTTAGCGCAAATTATTGCGAACCATGCCGATGCAAGCCTTATTCAAATGTCGGCGGTCACAGCAGGTGTCAAAGACATTCGTGAAGCGGTAAGCGAAGCAAAAGCAAATCTTGCAGGGCGAGGACAACGCACCTTACTGTTTGTCGACGAAGTGCATCGCTTTAATAAATCTCAGCAAGATGCATTCTTACCACATATTGAAGATGGTACTTTTATTTTTGTTGGCGCGACCACCGAAAACCCATCATTTGCACTTAATAACGCAATACTTTCTCGTGCCCGTGTTTATGTATTAAAAGCACTTAAGCAAGCCGATTTATTTACTGTGATTGAGCGCGCTTTACGCGAAGACGTTGAGCTAAGCCAAAAACACATTGAAATTGCCGATAACGCCAAACAAGCACTTTGCCAAGCAAGTGATGGCGATGCTCGTAAAGTGCTTAACTTACTAGAACAAGCTGTTGATTTAACCACTGAGCAGCAGGGCAAATACCTTGTTGATCAACATGTTTTAAGCCAAGTTCTACCAACTCACTTAGCCAAGTACGACAAAGGCGGCGATGAGTTCTACGACTTAATTTCAGCGTTTCATAAATCGGTGCGTGGTAGTTCTCCTGATGGCGCCTTATATTGGTACTGCCGAATTTTAGCAGGTGGCGGCGACCCGCTTTATGTGGCTAGGCGTTTATTAGCGATTGCCACAGAGGATATCGGCAATGCCGACCCACGTGCAATGGAAGTAGCACTAAATGCATGGGATATTTTTCAACGTGTTGGTCCAAGTGAAGGTGAGCGCGCTATAGCTCAGGCCACCATTTACTTAGCCAGCGCACCGAAAAGTAACGCGGTGTATATGGCGTTTAATCAAGCAATGCAAGATGCTAAAAATGAACCGAGTTATCCTGTGCCAGAGCATTTACGTAATGCGCCAACAAGTCTAATGAAAGATTTAGGCTATGGTGCAGAGTATCGTTATGCACACAATGAAGAAGGCGCATTTGCTGCTGGCGAGAAGTATTTCCCAGAAGCAATTCATGATCGTCAGTATTACTTCCCAACAGATCGCGGGCTTGAACAAAAAATAAAACAAAAGCTGGAATATTTAACCCAGCGCAACGAGCAAAGTGATATTAAACGTTATGAATAGTTTGAAACTTTACATGATGATTGCAATGGGTGGTGCTTCTGGGGCGTGTTTGCGCTATTTTCTTAGCGAAACCATGCTAAAACTGCTCGGTAGGGGATTCCCTTTTGGCACGTTGACAGTTAATATTCTTGGTTCATTGTTAATGGGCATATTATACGGCTTGATTGAAAAAGAAATAATCGCTGTTAGCCCCGCTAAAACCTTAATTGGTATTGGCTTTTTAGGTGCATTGACCACCTTTTCAACATTCTCAATGGATTCGTTGTTGCTAATGCAACAAGGTCACTTTTTTAAAATGGCCCTCAATATCACCTTAAACGTGGTGGTGTGTATATTTATGGCTTGGCTGGGCCTTCAGCTGGTAATGCAAAAAGGTTAAAAATCAAACATGTTAGATTCTAAATATTTACGTCAAGATATCGAACAAGCGGCTGCACGTTTAGCAACACGTGGTTTCGAACTTGATATTGCAGCGGTAACTGCACTTGAAGAAAAACGCAAAACATTACAAGTAAAAACGCAAGAACTTCAAAGCGAGCGTAATGCAAGTTCCAAAGCTATCGGCCAAGCAAAAGCGAAAGGCGAGCACGAGAAAGCACAACAGTTGCTTGATTCAGTAAGTACTCTTGGTGACCAACTAGACAGCGTTAAAGCAGAGCAAGACGCTGTATTAGAAGAGCTTAAGCAAATCGCGCTAGCTATTCCAAACTTACCTGATGAGTCTGTGCCAGTTGGTGAAGACGAAGAGCAAAACGTTGAAATTTTAACGTGGGGCACGCCTAAGTCATATGATTTTGAAGTAAAAGATCACGTAGATGTTGGTCAAGACGTAAACGGCCTAGACTTTGAAATGGGTGTTAAAATCAGTGGCGCACGTTTTACTGTTATGCGCGGCCAAGTGGCCCGTATGCACCGTGCTCTTACTCAGTTTATGCTTGATACGCACACAGAGCAAAATGGCTACACAGAAATGTATGTGCCTTACCTAGTAAATAGCGCAAGCTTATACGGTACAAGCCAATTACCTAAGTTTGCCGGTGACTTATTCCATACATTAGGTTTAGTGGATGACGACGGTCAGCAACAACCTGGTTTTAGCTTAATTCCAACTGCTGAAGTACCGCTTACAAATAGTGCCCGTGACGAAATCTACGACGAAAGCGATTTACCAATTCGCTTAACTGCTCACACACCATGTTTCCGTAGTGAAGCTGGTAGCTATGGTCGTGATACACGTGGTCTTATTCGTCAACACCAATTCGACAAAGTTGAATTAGTACAACTTGTAAAACCAGAAGATTCAATGCAAGCACTAGAAGAACTAACAGGTCACGCTGAGCAAATCTTACAAGCATTAGAGCTTCCTTACCGTAAAGTAATTTTATGTACGGGTGATATGGGCTTTGGCGCAGCAAAAACTTACGATTTAGAAGTTTGGTTACCTGCACAAAACACCTATCGTGAAATCTCATCATGTTCAAACATGGTTGATTTCCAAGCGCGTCGTATGCAAGCGCGTTTCCGTCGTCAAGGCGAGAAAAAGCCAGAGTTACTACACACACTAAACGGTTCAGGTTTAGCGGTTGGTCGTACACTTGTAGCAATCTTAGAGAACTACCAACAAGCTGACGGCTCGATTGTTGTTCCAGAAGTATTACGCCCATATATGGGTGGCTTAGAAGTTATTAAATAACTTTAATTATTCTGAGCTTTAAAGCCGCATCGGGAAACCATGCGGCTTTTTTGTTGGCTAAATTAAATAGAACAAAAGAGAGTAAAGCGATTAAGCTAAAGTCGATCTAAACCTCGACAATCAACGTATTCAAAGCATTAAGTTAATAGTGTGAAGCAATATGAGTAATAAACAAAAGTCTGTGCCAACATCACGGTTTTCACGCGCTGCTCGGCTTGGTTCTTTAGCTGGTAAAGTCGCGGGTAATATGTTGTTTGAAGGCACAAAAGCATGGGCTATGGGTAAGCAAACATCACGACAAGAGTTATTGTTACAGCCAAAAAATATTCAACGCTTTGCAGAGCAACTTGCAAACCTGCGTGGCGCAGCAATGAAATTGGGGCAGCTACTGTCTATGGACAGTGGCGAATTACTTACACCTGAGCTATCTGCAATCTTAGCAAGGCTGCGTGCAGAGGCGACAGCTATGCCGCAAAAGCAGCTAGTTAAAGTAATGCGTGAGCATTGGGGCAATGCATGGCTAGAGCACTTATCGCACTTTGAACTCAGACCATTTGCTGCAGCATCGATAGGGCAAGTGCATATTGCTTACCGAGAATCGGGCGAAAAACTAGCAGTTAAAGTTCAATACCCAGGTATTGCAAAAGGTATCGCCAGTGATGTTGATAACTTAGCTTACCTTCTTAAGCTCAGTGGCTTATTACCCAAAGAGGTAGAAATACAGCCTCTTATCGATGAAGCAAAACAACAGCTTATAAACGAAGCTGACTACGAATTAGAAGCTAATTATTTAAAACGCTACAGCGAGTGTTTAAAGGGTGACGACAATTACCTTATTCCAAATGTGGTAGATTCGCTTAGTTCTTCTCAAGTGTTAGTCATGAGCTTTGTTGAAGGACAAGAGCTAGATGAACTGGCAACCACAGAGCAAGCGCTACGTAATAAAGCGGTTGAACAGTTACTAAGCCTATTTTTACGTGAATTATTTAGCTTTAAACTAGTTCAAACAGATCCAAACTTTGCCAACTATCAATATCAAATCGACAATCAACGCTTAGTGCTTTTAGACTTTGGCGCTACCCGTGAGCTACCTCAGCATATTAGTGATGGCTACTTACAGTTATTATCTGCTGCAATAAATAATGACAGAGCAGGAGTTGCAACAGCTGCACAGCATATTGGCTATTTTCAACAAGGGCTAGCTCAAGAATATATAGATAATGTTGTCGAGATATTTCTACTTGCCTGCGAGCCACTGCGCCATCAAGGTGAGTATGATTTTGCAAATAGCGACTTACCAAAACGTATTAAAGAACTCGGCATAAAAATGAGTACAGCCTCTGAGGACTGGCACGCGCCCCCTGTAGATGCCTTATTTGTTCACAGAAAACTCGCAGGCCTGTTTTTAATCGCTGCAAAGCTAGGCGCAAAAGTGAATGTAAACAGTATTTTTGAAGAGTTTAAGCGGCAGAAGAGTAGATAATATATCAAAGTAGGTTAATCAAAAGTCCCGCAAATGAAATGCGGGACTCTTAGAGTTAACCTTTATCTATTGCATCTTATCTATTGAACAATAGAAGTCGTTACCTGTTCTATTTTTTTGTTAAAAGTAAAAGGGGCTTCATAGTCAAGACTTACGGCACCACCCTCATCTTCACCAATACCCACACCATCATCAAGTGAGAATAAGCTGGCAATTGTATTTGGGATCAGCTTTTTAGCTGCAAGTTTGCCGTTAACGTATAAGTATACATTACCACCTTTTCCTAAACCTGCGGCGTTCCCTTTACCCCCTTTGCCATCTTCATCATAACGAAACTCAACTTTGATCTCATTTTCACCTTTTTTGAGTTCCGAACCAGAGACTTTAGTATACTCATACGTCAACCAATTATACTCGAATGTTGGTACTCCGTTTTTAACAAATAAAGTCCAACCAGCGAAGTTACCGCCTTGTGCAATAACAACACCATTGGTGTTTTTCACATCATCAGTAATGACTTTTGCAACTAAATCAAAAGATTTATTTTTGATATTTAAAAAAGAGTTTTCAGGAATACCTTTAGCCCCTTCATATAAAGTCAAACTCTGTTTACCAAACATCGCATCGGGTCGGCCAGCTATTTCTGCATTCATACGCTCAAGCGTGCGGTCATCAATTGGGTAAACATGATTCTCTTGTGCTTCTTTATCGAAAAGCTTTTTCATTTCTTTGAGTTTCTTGGGGTACTTATCAGCTAAATTGTTAGAAAGAGACCAATCCTGTGTGGTGTCAAACAACTCCCACTCATCTTTTTGCAAGGTAGTGAAGTTCGCTGATGATTCGGTTAATGCCCAATGTGTAACCCTTGCTAACCAGCCATCTTTGTAAATAGCTCGATTACCAGCAAGCTCAAAGTATTGAACTTTGTGATCTGTTTCTGCATCGGGGTTGTTAAATGATTGCGCAAAACTCACCCCAGCCATAGGGATTTGCTTAATACCTTCGACTTTCTTAGGAAAAGGAAGTTTAGCTGTTTCTAATACTGTCGGAGCGATATCAACGACATGTGACCACTGGCTACGGATGTTTTGACCATTCTTTTTAATGCCATGAGGCCAACTTACTACCATGGCGTTTCGTGTACCGCCATAATCTGATGCCATGCCCTTAGTCCATACAAAAGGCGAATCACCAGCGACAGCCCAACCTGAAGCGTAATGTGGAAAACTTTCTGGCCCACCGAGTTTTTCGATATTTTCCAGAGCATATGAAGACGGTTCGTCAATGCCATTATAGAAAGCTAGCGAGTTGAAGCTACCATTTCTATTCCCCTCTGCACTTGCTCCATTGTCCCCTACGATGTAGAAAATTAGGGTGTTGTCGAACTCGCCATTTTTCTTAAGTGTTTCAACAACTCGACCTATTTCATGATCCGTATGTGCTAAATAGCCAGCATATACTTCCATTTGTCGTTCAAATACACGCTTTTCGTCAGCAGTGAGCGAATCCCATCTAGGAACAAAATCTGGCATGGGCGGCAGTACCGTATTTTTCGGAATAATGTTATTTGCTTTTTGTCGCTCAAATGTTTCTTGTCTCAATTTATCCCAGCCCATTGAGAACTTACCTTTGTACTTATCAATCCATTCTTTGGGAGCATGATGCGGCGCATGTACGGCGCCAGGCGCATAGTAAATAAAGAAGGGTTTATCGGCATTATAACTTTGCTCTAAATTTAGCCATTCAATGGTTTTGTCTGTCATATCCTCAGTAAAGTGATAATCTTTCTTACGTGGCGTTTTTATGCGAGTAATACCATCAATTAATACTGGTTGATACTGGTCCGTTTCCCCACCAAAAAAGCCATAAAACTTATCAAACCCGACTTCTTTCGGCCATAAGGTTTGAACCCCAGCTGGACCTGTTTCCCATGCTGGGATCTCATGGTTTTTACCAAACATAGCCGTGCTATAACCGTTGTATTTCAAAATTTTAGGTAATGCTGCGATGTAATTAGGTCTTACACCGGTATTTCCAGGAAAAGCTGTTGCCGTCTCGGCAATAGAGCCCATGTTATTTTGGTGATGATTACGTCCTGTTAATATTGCTGTGCGCGTAGCGGAGCTAACGCCAGTCGTATGGAATTGGTTATACATTAAGCCTTGTTTAGCCAGCGCACTTAGCGTTGGCATGTCAACAGCACCACCAAACAGTGATGACTGACTAAAACCAACATCATCGAGTAATATTACAAGTACATTGGGGGCTCCATCTGGTGCTTTCACACGGGATGTTGGATCTGGTCGCTGTACATCTCTAACATCTAATTGAGAGTAAGTTTGAGGTCTTACATCCGGAATTGGAAGCTGAGTTCTATCAGGTGTGTCAGCACTGGCTATATATGGAGTGAGTGCGCTAGTTAAAACCACTGATTTTTTAATTATATCCATTTAGTTTTATCCCTTTTAATTGTTAGAAGATTTCAGAATTAACGGACCATTTAATGCTTGCATGACATAACTAGCAGGGTAACCGTTAGCCAGTAATTGAGTCATAGCATGTAAATACTTTTGGATTGAGTTGAAAAAATGAAAATACCCGTCGCACAGAACATTCTCATACTCGCCAGTATCTGCAAGGTAACGATGTTTAGGGCAACCCCCATTACATAACTGACGAACATTACATTTTTTACATCGTTCAGATAAACGAGATTCTTTATTGAAAATATCTTTATTATTTGAAGCAATATCTTGAAAAGAACTCGTCATCACATTACCTATTTTTGACTCGGGATAAGCAACATGATCACAAAAATAAACGTCGCCATTAGCCTCTACTGCATAAGATGAGCCGCAATTTTTTGCGTGAATACAGTTAGGTGAGGGGTTACCAATATATTGAGTTAACGCCTGCTCAAAGTTTAAAATAAAAACCTCACCTACATCTTCTTTGATCCAAAGGTTAAATATATCGACAAGAAACTTTCCGTATTCCTTTGCATCTACAGCCCAAGAAAGTGGGTTATATTTATTTTGTTGGTAGGATTTAGCAGTAGAAAAAATGAGATTACTGGCAAAGTGCTGACCTCGAGATTGTTCATCTTTTGAGGGTAGTGATTCTACAACTGGGGAAAACTGAATATGTTTAATCTTATGCTTACGAAAAAAGGTATAAATTTCTTCACCATGTTGGCAATACTCTTTAGTAACACAAGCTAATACGTTGTATTGCACATTCATTTTCTGTAAAAGCTTAATCGCACTGAGGATCTCGTTGAATACGCTCTTACCTTGTTTAGTACGGTATTTTGCTTGTAGCCATTCGGGGCCATCTAAGCTAATTCCTACAAGAAAGTTATTTTCTCTAAAAAAACGACACCAATCGCTATTCAATTTGGAGCCATTAGTTTGGATGGTGTTTTTAATAACTTTTTGGCCTGCATATTTTCTTTGAAATTCGACAGCTTTTTCAAAAAAATTAAGCCCAACTAATGTGGGTTCACCGCCGTGCCAAGCAAATTCAACCTCGGGTGTGTTTTGACTATTAATGTAATTACGTACGTATGCTTCGAGAGTATCCTGTTGCATCGACTTATTAGATTTCAGAAGGGTATCTTTCTCTAAGTAAAAACAATATTCACAATCGTAATTACATTTTGAACCTACAACCTTGACGGTGGTATGAAGTCCACTCATAAATATTCCATTATCATGTATGTACCTTTTAAGGTTAGTACGAATTTATTTTTATACAACTGATATATATAAAAATTATAATTTTTATTCACAGCATTTATATAAATTGATGTATGGAAAGAAGAAAGTTCAGAAAAATTTTTAGCCCTCAGAAAGCCCAAATTGATTAGTTATTTTTGAGGGTTTGAAAAACCTTTTAAAGTAAAAGGCAGTGTGGGTTTCCAGAGTTTTACAAATTTGGATGTGCGCAATACACAGGGAAGTCCAATTAATAGAACTTAATCAAACTTGAAAGTCGCGAAATTTCATGAGCGGAACCTGAGGCGTAACTCATTTTTGTCCAGAAACAAGTTAGAGGGATTATCTGCAACTCGTTCATGAGAGTCTGTCATTTGTAGTGTAAACCTGTTCATCTAATCTATAAGGTCAGATATAAGCTATTACACCTTAATGAGACAAAAGTTTTTAAATTCACCCCTAATTGTTAAGATAATTGTATTAAAAGTCAAAAATCACAAAGTGGTTTGTTATAATCTAACTCATTCTAACACATGTTGCTGTGTACCATTGGCTGGGATGCCTTTTTTATCAATCAAAAGCACATTAAGCCATATCACACCCCAAGCTTTACCAATTCCTTATTGGTTCAATAATTTATATACTATGGAATATTAACCACTTCAATTTCATCTTTTTTATTATGACTGGTCTTATCAAACAATCCGTCTATATCCTTAATAAAAGAGAGTTGTGCATTTAGTGAGTCTGCAAGCTTACTCAATTCGGTTGACGTTGCCGAAGTCTCTTCAGCAGACGTTGCCGAGGTATGAATAGACTGTTCTATCTCGGATACATTTCTATAAATTTCATTCAGGTACTCAACCTGTTGATGTGAAGATTGGTCAAATACATTCAAGTCTCTAGTGATGTCATGCACTTCTGACAACACTTTTTCCATCAATTCAGAATTTACATCGGCAATTTTGTTGGCTTCAGCAACGGCAGTTACTGAGCGTTCAAGAAACTCTGCCGATTCACTAGCCGCTTGTGTACTTCTGCCAGCTAACGCTCTCACTTCATCCGCAACCACCGCAAACCCCCTACCGGTTTCTCCTGCCCTTGCTGCTTCAATTGAAGCATTTAGCGCTAGTAAATTGGTTTGCGAGGCAATATCTTCTATAACGTGGATAATATTGCTGATGGATTCGCTAGATGCATTTATTTCAGAAACGATTTCTTTAAGCTTTGTCATTTGCTCAACGGTTTCAGAAGAGGCTTGCTCGGATACTTTTGCTTTGCGCAGTGTTGTCTGAGCACTTTGTGCCGTTTTTTCTGCTTCTCGCAATACTTCCTCGGTAGAGGTGTTTATTTGTGTTAATGCCTCAGCCTGCTGTGAAGCACTAACTGTTAATCCATGACTTGCATCTTTTAGATTATTTGCTCCACTCACTAAGTTTCCACATAGCGATTCCACTTCATAATAAACATTCTGTAGCGCCACTTTCTCTGTAATATCTTGCACAACTTCAATATGGCCGTTTCTCTTACCTTGTGTGTCGACGATGTAACTTGTATCTACCCTAAAGTTTTTTCCCCACTGATTGAAAAAAGTAACAGGGTTGTTGTTACGTAAACAATGGACCCCACACTCATTTGTTCCGCAAATATTCGCCCCCCAATTAGAGCAATGCTTGCCTAAAACATCTTCTCTGTTAACACCTAGAGGACCTGTTGCAGCTTTATTGACAAACGTCCAAGACATCTCCATGTCGGTCACTGACAAAGGTAATGGGACTGCATCAATAATTTGTTCGTAAAATTGTGTTCTTTCACGATTGGTAACTAATTCTTTCCTCTGCAGATACAAGTTCACGCACAGTAAGCCCACAAGCAACCACAACATGGGATAGAAGATTGCAAATATAACTGAGAGAGCAGTGCTTGTTATTGCAATTACAGTGTGGAGTGAGCGCATATTTATGACCTTTAATATAAAACCGAAAAAGTTCGTGCTACATTTAAATCTAGCTAAGTATCATGAAAGTTCTAGTATACGTAAAATGGAAGACTTTGATCATGTTAGAAATGAATGTCAAGTATTTACTCTTATTTCACTGAGCCATTAGTACCTTCGTTATATCGTCTTGTTTTATTAAAACTTAAGTATTGAAAAGTATCTGGCTGAGGTATTTATGAAAAGACTAGTTTGCAAAAGGATTACTACTGTCACTACAGACAGTTTTGAGTCTCTTCTGAAATGACAAAGCTCTTTGATAGCTCATTACCCATTTAACTAGAATGTAAGGAAGGTGCTCATTGCACCAAAACGTGTTTAGGCGAATGCCTCAAAAGAGCGAACAGCGGTCATTGATAAAACTAACGTCAATAAACACATTGCATGACGATGACTCACTTTTATTCATGAATATGGCACGTTATGTGAATTCTTATTTGGCTCGATTATATAGATGTAAAAAACAACTGATTGATATTTAATGCTAAAAATTGAAAATTACATAACGGTCCTCTAATGGCGCGATTAAGCGATGGCTCGTTTATCTAAATCCAATTTTACATTGATAGGGCAAAAACCTACTGAAATATTAAATTAATAATTTATTAGCGTGCAAATATTAGGTTGTGGATAACTTCCTTAAATCGAAATGCGCACTAATAAGCTGTTAGGTGTGTCTTGGGCATTGGTGTTAATTTGAAAAAATATTTATTGGCCATAAGGGCTTGGAGGTGTTTCAGTGCAAGCTAATACGGCAGATGAACCGTTATTCAAAAACATAAACCGTGAAGACTCTGAAATACAAAAGGCGCACTCATTAGTTGCCGAGACGATTGATCAATTCGAACGATATGTAAGAGAACAGCGTAACGTAACATACATGGCGAAGTGAGATTTAGATATCCTGATTTATCAGAAGAACTTGATACTGACCAATTTTTATTTATGTGGCTTACGAATGTCTTTTATCATGAAGAAGAAAAGTTGTTTTCTGGTACATTTTTCGAAGTGCCAGAAGAAATACAAAAGTGGCATCAAGTAGGGCAAAGGTTAGGCTTTGAACACGATGATGTTTTTGATTGGGTGATTAATGATAATGGCAAAGTCAAAGCTATATTTACCATTCGTGTTAACCGCTCTCGGTTAAAAACAGACACTGAAAAGCTAGAGTTTGATGAGTATATTGGAATTTCTGAATATGAATCCATAATGTAAGCACACCTCTCCTTCATCTCTAACTCATTTTTGTCCAACTTCAAGTCAGTCGGATCTTAGTCGGAACATTTATTCCTATTTCCTAATAGAGTCGTTACTCAGTGCAGAACATAGTACTGAGTTTTAAAAGACATTTTTTGCTATTAGTTGAAAGCTGGTACTCAATTCATCCCAATTTAGTGCATCCTCTTTAGTACACCCCGCAGTCTTACTTTTGCATAAAAACTTGCTTAGCTAATCACCTCCACTAATAAGTGGTTCAGAAAATCTTTTTATTGATATCTTTTGTCTACTTATCAGCCTCTATCTAAATTTGCATGGTGCTTTAAATGCTCAATAAACACTGAGACCTTTTTTGCCAAATATTTTCTGGAAGAGTAAAAGGCATACAAAACCAAATCTTCAGGCTCATATTCCATTTTCACTACTTCCAGATAACCTGCATCTATCTCATTTCGACAGGATTGGGTTGGCAGTATAGCAAACCCCAAGGCTGCCAATGTGCCAGATTTAGCAAGATGCCCGCTATTGACCTTAAATGAAGATTGTACTTTTTGAGTAATAAGCTCTCCTTTAGTATTTTTGAAAATCCAAGGTGCTCCATTTAACGCAGTAAAAGTATTGATACACGGGACGTGCTTCAAGTCGGTAATCTGAAAAGGTCTGGGATAGGACTTTAAGAGTTTTGGGGATGCCACAATAGTACTCGGCCAACGTTTTAACTCCTTAGCTACCCAATTATTATCTTCTAGCTTTCCTCGGTGAAAACTTAAAATGATGTCAAACCCATCAAGTAAATCATCTTTCGGGCTGATACTTGTATCGCAACATAGTGAAATTGAGGGATGCTTGGTACAAAAAGCCACTACTGCTTGAGCTAAAGCAGGCGAGTCTGGCATTAAAACTCTAAGCTGCCCAATGACTTCATGTGAGTGCAGTGTGACTTCCTCAAGAGCATCATTAAGTTTGTCAAACAATGGCTGTGTGCGTAAGTAGAGGTGTTCTCCTGCATCTGTTGGAGCGATTCGGCGTGTGGTTCGGTTGAATAGTCGTATATCTAGTCGTTCTTCCAACAAAGCAACATGACGACTGACATTTGATGTTGGCAAATTTAAAAATTCAGCAGCCCGTTTAAAACTATTATTCTCATAGACAGAGTGAAAACTTTTTAGTCACTGCTGGTCAATTTTATCAAGCATTATATTTTAATCCCATTAAGTTGGATTATCAAACCAAAAATGTACACTTTATTACCAAAAATAGTTCTATACAATGCTTATCATTAAAGTTATATGCAAAGGTTTCCGATGAGTTGGTTAGAAAAACTGTTAGATAAGAAGAATATAATCAGTACACGTAAAGCTTCGATTCCACAAGGAATATGGACAAAATGCCCATCCTGTGATCAGATCTTATATCGCATTGCCCTCGAAGAAAATTTAGAGGTATGCCCAAAATGCGATCATCATATGAGAATGTCGGCATGCCGCCGCTTAGACAGCTTTTTAGATAAAGGAGAGCGAATTGAAATTGCGAGTGAGCTTGAACCGAAAGACTTTCTGAATTTTAAAGACCTTAAACGCTACAAGGAACGCCTAGCTCTAGCCCAGAAAAGTACTGGAGAAAAAGATGCATTAGTAGCGATGAAAGGAAAACTTATGGGCTTACCTGTTGTTGCTTGTGCATTCGAGTTTTCTTTTATGGCAGGCTCGATGGGCTCCGTTGTAGGTGCACGTTTTGTTCAGGCCGTTGAAGCTGCTGTAGATGCAAATTGTGGATTAGTTTGCTTTTCAGCCAGTGGTGGCGCTCGTATGCAAGAGTCTCTGTTATCGTTAGTGCAAATGTCAAAAACCAGTGCTGCGTTAAATCGTTTATCCAGTAAAGGGTTACCATATATTTCTGTATTAACAGACCAAACACTGGGTGGCGTTTCGGCGAGTCTAGCCATGCTAGGGGATATTAATATTGGCGAACCGAAGGCAATTATCGGCTTTGCTGGACGTCGTGTGATAGAACAAACCGTTCGGGAGAAATTACCCGAGGGCTTTCAGCGAAGTGAGTTTCTCTTAGATCATGGCGCTATAGATATTATTATGGATAGGCGTGAGATGCGCATACGAGTTGGTGGATTGTTGGCTAAATTGACAAATACAACTATTCCTTTAAATCCATAATTTATAGGTTCTGTAACGAAGCAGAACTAGCCAACTGGATAAAACTCACTCCAATGTGTGTAAAACCATTTAAAGGTATTCAAAGTTATAAAGCTATTTATGCCTAGAACTTCCATCGCGACCACCGCTAATAAAGGTAGTCTTCGACCTTTTTGGATACAAAAAGTTACCTGGAAGTAGGATTGTAGAGCATTTACGTTAAGTCGATTTTGTCCAAAGGCGTGTTAGAGTGGCTGTCTGCTTCTCGTTCAAACCTATCAGTTAGGAGCAGTTCTATCCTAATTTTTAAAAGCATAAGCTCAGATATAAGGTGCTACAGTTCATTGACCGTCTATTACAAATTTTTTTTCTGAAAAGCTTTTTATAAATTCTATCGTGAGGAAGGTAACAAAGGTGCCATTAGCTGTCTTCCTATATATCCCCCCCAATCAACACCTAATCAAACCTAAAAATGAGAAAATAATTTTAGATTAATATGGTGCGATAAATGTGCGATATAAATAAAAGAATGTAGAGTTTAGGTGCGATAAAGTAAATAGGTAAGTTAATTAACTTATTGAATAGAGTGTAGAAAAATGGTCGGCATAGCAGGATTTGAACCTGCGACCCCTGACACCCCATGATTTTCTTCAAAACCAAGTTAACCTACTGAATTAATACACAAATATAAAATAACTACTGTTTTTTTACACAGTGAAAAAGGCATTTTTTCTCATTTTTATAGTTTCGCAAAATCAAGCGGTTAGAGTGCTTATTACAAATGAAAAAATATAGACTAGGTGAAAGTGATTTAAGAAAAATACATAAGAAAAAATATCTTATTTCTATTTCATTAAAAATTACTAAGGTGTGATTTAGATACTTTACAGCTCTAAAAAAGCTGCTAATGTTAATAATTAATTAACATGCGTAAAGGGATTTATAGCATGAATAGCAAACACATATTTTTTTGCTTAATTGTGGTTTTGCCATTTATTAGCTTGGCAAATGAAGACGTAATAGTTGACACTTCTGAGTATGAAGAAAAGACATTGAAGTTTAATAAAGATATGACAATTAACATTGAGCTTCATAATATCGTTCCAAATGATAAAGATAAGTACAACATAGTAAGGACTATCGTTGAGTCGGAAAGAGCTGGATTTCCTGCTATAACAAGTGTTAAAGGAACTAAATCAATGAGCGATGGCCAAGCAGGCCAAAAAAGTAAATGCCATCCTTATGATACTCTTCAGTCACAATTAAGTAGTGCAGTAACAGAGTCAGATATAAAGAAAGCTGTAGGTCTGATTGAAGGGAAACTTGGCGACCCGACTTTTTCTAATTGTGTTAATAAAATGAAAAAGGATCTCCTTAGTACACAGTCGAAAGATAATAGTTACATTTTGAATTTTGGTAGTGATTATACTTTTACTATAAAAAAAGAGGGGAAGGTTTTATCTGTTTACGAATATAAATCAGATATCCAAGATTGGTATGTACACGCAGGCTTTACGTTCATAGCAAGTAAAGATGACAGATATTTCACTCCAGAGTCAGGCAGTGACTCATATATTATCCAAAAACAAGGTAGTGAACCTGACTGGAACTATGCTGCAACAGCACTATTTAGCTATCCTGTTTATGACATTAAAAATTCAAATTTTGAAATCGCAATCTCAGCAGGATTGGGGGTATCGCAAGAATCAATCCTAGTACTTGCTGGACCAAGTTTAGTTTTTGCAGATAACTTTATTCTAAACTTGGGTGTTGTGATGACACAATTCGATGTTCTTAAAGGTGTCTATAAAGAGGGGCAAGATGTAGGTGAAAATGCTATTGACAGTTCAGCTTTAACAGAAGAACAATTTAAAGCGTCATGGGGCATCACTTTCGCATACAAATTTCAGTAGTTTGACAAACAATCTATGACATAACCCTATTTTGCTAAGTGGGGTTATGTTTCATTCTAGCTAGATAATACTTTCACATTGTAAAAACCTTCACTTTACTGTTTTTATATACAGTATTTGTTTTTTTGCTTATGTTCGTTATCCCAATTTATATCGAAGCTGGTATTACAGGCTTTGAATCTCCTGCGGCTCAATACAAAGAGCTCGGTTTATCGCTCGATCAGCTCTTAATTAAGCACCCTGATGCTACCTTTATCGGTATGGCTTCTGGCCAGTCTATGCAGGGAGTAGGGATATATGATGGTGACTTACTCTTAGTTGATAGGGCGGTGGATGTTAGTACCGGTGATATTGTTGTTGCAAGTTACAACGGTTGTTTTGTATGTAAGATCATAGATAAAGACAATCGGTTGTTGTTATCAGCCTCTGATGAATTTAAACCAGTGTATGTTTCACCAGAGGATGATTTTTGTTTAGAAGGTGTGGTAACAAGGAGTATTAGGCTTCATAAGCCTTGTTTTGAGTTTTCAAAAAGCTGTGATAGAAGCTCTTTTTAAATCTTATTGTTATGAGCATTATTCTGGAAATATATAACTTCAGCTTTTACTGCATCTATTAGTTGAAAAGCGCTTGAAAGACTTAGAAAACCTTCACCATGCATGTCGCCCATGACCTTTTGGTTATTCAGTGAAGTATTGATTGTTAGTTCATTGAAACTAGCTGGTCTTTTTAAACTTTGAATATTAAATTTATTTCCATGGGCAATTCCATTTCTAATATGGCGCAAGAATTCTAAAGTGGCATTCTTGTGGAGGTATTTCATTTGAGATAATTCATCTCCTAAGTCTAGTAATGCTGCTTTTAATGGTAGGTTTAAGTAGCTTATTGTTAGTTTTGAGTTTTTTTCTAAATAGCTTATACAATCAGATAATTCTACTTTATACATTTTATTTGGTTCATTCGTCGGCACAACAATATGAGTCGCATTAGCTATACCAAGATATTCTCTAACTTTATGTGAAGCAATTGCTGGAACTCCAAATTGATATAATATAACTTGTATTTTTAGGTCATCAATTAATTTAATTAAAGAGTCAATTTTATTAAGCACATAAATCCTTAAGTTTATTACCAATCTATTGCTAAAGATAAGAATAAGTAACAGTAAGGTAGCCTTTTGGCTACCTTTGAGGTTAATCCATAATGATTTCATCATCATCATTTCTATAATAATCACTTCCGCAATAACTGCATACTGCAGGTTCTATTCGAATTTCTTCTTCATCATCATCAAAAGAATAAACAAAGTCACCGTCCTCTTGGGTATGCTGAGATGCGAGAGAAGCAATTTCTCTTTGGTCTTCCGTTGATAAATCAAAATATGAGTCACTATATTTATCTGCACCTACTTTTCCGAGGCAGTTTCTATCAGACCCTTCAGCACATGGCAATAAAACCGTTACATAGCTCATAAATTCTCCATATTATGTTAAGCAAAAAAATAAATTGTCATTACCTAAATCTGACAAAAATTGAATTGTGTCAAGCCTAATTCTGTTGAGGTATGATTGAATGATGCTTAATAAATTAGTAAGCTAAATTTTTAAAATAATACAAAGCTAGAAAAAAGATGATACTCACTAGTGTTGATTTTAATGGTAAACACATTGAACTAGCAAAGAAAACAAATCTAAATTCCAACATTATCACTGTTTTAATGGGAAATAATGGCGTCGGAAAAAGTAGATTAATACAGTTAGTTTGTTCAACATTTATTTTCTTAGAACGATATAGAGGCAAGTTTGTAAAGGATAATTTTATTACGAATTTATCCTTTTTAAATTATGAAGAGTCTATAAGTTACAGCATCAATGATTCTGAATACAAATGTTCAAATCAGATTGAGCCATACCTTCAAACTTTTATAATTGATGGTCATTTAATTAAGATTGAGGCGGTGTATCCATTTACTCAGGCAAAAATATTAAGTGACATTAGTCAACTTAGTGGAGAAGTTGCTCAGAAGATTGAAGGAATAATACATAACGCTAATAGAGAGGTTTTTGCGTATCGTAAAGATATTTCGCTTCATTTTACAGAAAATGAAAACATTTGTAATAAAATTATCACCCCCACAAAAGTCTTAGCAGTGACAGGTAGCCCTTACGATAAGTTTCCATTTCATGAAAGAAGTTTCCTATCAAGAGAACGTAAAGGCTATATATATCTTGGCTCAAAATGTTTCGACCGCTCATTTGGACGAAGACGTTTTAATTTCGACCAATTTCTCCAAAAGAAATTTGATCAACTTGGAGCTTCTTTTATTAAGCTCCTTCTAAAACCAGATCAGGAAAAACTAGACTTTACTAAAGTTTTGAATGCAATCGGTGTTTCAAAAAACTTTAGTTTAAATATTCAGCTACATGAGCGCTTGGTTAGAATGCCTATATCCAAAGATGATATTTATGAAGTTGCCCTAGATGAAGAATTTGCACGTAGTCGAGTTGACCAATTTAATTTGAGTGATGTTGACAAGGATGATTTATCAACAAGGCTATTTAATGCTGTTAAATATGTAATAGGAAACAAAAAATACGAATTTCATGAAACAATACAAATTCAATACGATATAAATTTAGATGAAAATGTAAGTGACGCTGAAATGCTTGCCTCTTTAGAGTTACTATCTGATTATGGATTGCTTGCTTTAGACGACATTACCTTCACTAGGTTGGATAAAAAAGGAGAAAAATTTCCTTTATCTGGAGCAAGTTCTGGCCAGTTAAGTTTGTTGTTTATATTTTCTTCTATTGCAGGTGAACTTGAAAATGATTCTTTGATATTTATTGATGAACCAGAATTAAGCTTACATCCAGAATGGCAGTTGAATTTTATGCCGCTTCTTGAAGATGTGTTTTCTAGTTTTAAAAACTGTCATTTTATTATTGCTACCCATTCCCCCAATATTGTCTCATCATTACCTAAAGAGAATTGCTATTTAGTTAATCTAGAAGATAAAGTTCCAACACTAAAGCCTTCAAAAGATTTTCATAATCGCTCTGCTGATTTTCAGTTAGCTGAAGCGTTTAACAGACCTGGTAATAGAAATGAGTATTTAACTACTCAAGTAATTGAAGTGTTGGATGAAATTTGCGAAAACAATAATTCTGAGGTTGAGATTATTAATAAAGCTAAACGGTTATTAACTTTTGAAGAGAACCTTACTGAAGGTGATCAGGTTAAGACTTTATTATCTATTCTTAAGAAAACTCTAAAGGCGTTAAATCTACAATGAAGGCTTATGAATATACAGTTGAAGAACTAAAAATCATTGCAGAGTTACTTGGTTTAGAGTTGTCTCCAGAAGAAACTTGGTCGCATGATTCGATTAAAGATATAAAAAAAAGAGTTAAGCAGCATTACATAGACGAACAGGGACAGAAGTGCGCATACTGTAAAGTGGACCTTCATTCCTCACATGGATTAATATGGGACACCGAACATATAATTGATAAGGATTCATATCCAGAATGGATATTCGAACCGCATAACTTATGTACTTCATGTAAAGATTGCAATCAGCATAAATATCAAAAACCAATAACCAAATCATCTACATATAAAAAATTTCCAAAAAAGTCAAAGAATTATAAAATTATTCATGCTCATTTTGACGATTATGATGAACATATTGAAGTTGCGGTCCCTGGAAATACATATCGATGGAAAACTATGAAAGGTAAGTCGACAATGGAGGTTTGTAGTTTAAATAGATATCACGAAGTCGCTGACAGATCTAATATTGATCATACCCTTAGAGCCGTTCTATGTTATGCAGGGGAGCACCAAACAGAGGAAGCTGAAAAGGCAGCGTTAGAGTACTTATTAAAAAGAAAGAAGGCTCGAGATAGTAACCATTAAGCTAGGTTACTAATCTCACCGACAAATTAGGCACTTGCACCCACTCAATCTGCTTCCCGAATTCAGTGTAGACCTTGGTTGATTTACTGTCTGAGTGGCCCATACGAGTTTGTGGGTCCCAACCTTGGGCTTTTATTAGCCTTGCAGACAAACCTCGTATTTCGTGGTAAGTGGGGCGCTCTTCAGGTTTTAGGTGGTTATAAACACCTAGCTTGTCTCTTACTTTCGAAAACTCTGTGTGCTGTGGAGCATCCTAAAAAGTAAAATTATTGAATAATAGCTAGCTCCTTAGTTTCAAATATCCCAAAGAAATGTAATATAAAGCTTTGTAACGATTCAAGGAGCAGGCGTGGAGCTTTCTATTACCTTTGCATGCAAGACGTGTGGTGAAGAGGTTGAAATAATACATATTGTAGATGAATTTAATGCACCACTCCCTGGATCTAATGATTTAGGCGAAGATTTAATATCTAATGACTGCAATCGGTGTGGTGAAAATAAAAATATCATAGTTAATTATGATGCTAATTCAGCTTCGTTTTTTGTTGAGAACAATACTGCACTTTTAGTTACAGATGATGATTACATATTGGAAAGAGCCCATATAAATGCGATTTTTTCTTTAAATGAGCTACAAGATGCTGATGTAAACTATACGGATTTCCTAGGTCGACTTTTTTTCACACACTCAATAACAATCTTAGAAGCATACTTATCCGACCTATTTAAGTTTTATATAAATAGTAACTTCAGCTGCTTTTTGAATTTTATTGAAAGTTCGAAGGAATTAAAGAGTGAAAGATTTACTTTAGTGGAGTTTTTAACCAATAAAAACTTACCAATTAAAAAAGTCAATACTAGGCTAGATGAGCTTTTGTTTCATAATCTAGGTGTTGTATCTGCATTATTCGAAGGTGTATTCAATTTAAAGTTTAATGATGTCATTGGTAAAGAAAATAGAAGTTCTTTAGAGAAGCTTATTTGTTACAGACATGATTGTATTCATCGAAATGGCCGAACTAAAAATGGTAGTAGTATTTTTACTGATAAGGATATTAATATGAAAATCTTTCAGGAGATGAAAACCACTATTCATAATATTCACCAAGCAGTGCTGGGCTTAGAGATAGAAATAAACAAAAAGCAAAGAAATCTATGGAACTACATGGATAATGAGTAATTTGGCGACGTTTGTGACACTGTAATCAATCATAGGTTATTGATTAAGGAGATAAAATATACGATACACGTGCTAAGTTAAGTAACTTATTGAATAGAGTGTAGAAAAATGGTCGGCATAGCAGGATTTGAACCTGCGACCCCTGACACCCCATGACAGTGCGCTACCAAGCTGCGCTATATGCCGACGTTGCAAGCCATAGTACGGCTTTTTTTATAAAAATCAATATCAGCGCAGTTCGATTGCCTGTTTATTGTTCAGGCAATCGGTATTAAATCAATGGGCTAGTGGTTAATCTAGCCAATCGTTGATCGTTTTGTACATAAAGTCGCGTATTAATGGTTGAGCATCGGCGTTAGGGTGGAGGTTATCGTTTTGCATAAGCTCAGGACGGCCTGCAATATTAAGCATGAAAAAAGGCATGAGTTCAGAATCTGTTTCATCAGCAATAGTTTTAAAGCTATCGGTGAAAAGTTTGGTATAACGTGGGCCATAGTTTGGTGGAATTTGTACTTCCATTATGGCGGTTTTCGCCCCAATTTGTTGGCTTTTCGCTATTAAATCACGTAGGTTAGTTTGCAGGCGTTTAATAGGGAAACCACGTAAACCATCGTTTCCGCCAAGCTCAATAAGCACATGAGTGGGTTCAAATTCACTTAGTAACGCGTCGAGTCGTCTTAAGGCGCCGCCGGTAGTTTCACCACTAATACTAGCGTTTACTAAATATACAGATTGGTCTTTTTCATCGTACTTATCTTGTAACAATTTAACCCAGCCTTGTTCTTGTTTAAGGCCGTATGCGGCGCTTAAACTGTCACCTAAAATTAAAATTGTGTTGTCAGCTGCTGCTGTAAGTGGTTTGATTACTAACAGTAAAACGAATATAAAACGTAGGATTGGATGCATCATATGTCAGCGCTTTCTCAATTAAACATCATTCAAGTTAAAGGACTTTCTAAAACGGTCACCACGGTTGAGGGCAACCTGACCATCCTCAGTGACATCAGCTTTAATGTCAAGTCGGGTGACTCAGTTGCAGTAGTGGGCACCTCTGGTTCGGGTAAGTCTACTTTATTAAGTTTGTTAGCCGGACTTGACCAATCAACTAGCGGCAGTATTTATTTAGATGGTGCTGCTTTGCACGAATTAGGCGAAGAAGCACGCGCGGCACTTCGCGCCGAAAAAGTGGGGTTTGTGTTTCAGTCTTTCATGCTTGTACAAAGCTTAACAGCACTTGAAAACGTGATGCTACCGGCTGAACTTGCCGGTAGTAAAGACGCGAAACAGCAAGCGCTTGAGCTACTTGAAAAAGTAGGTTTAAGTCACCGTGTTGGCCATTACCCATCGCAATTATCTGGCGGTGAGCAGCAGCGTGTAGCTATCGCGCGTGCATTTATTGGTACACCGAAAATCTTATTTGCCGATGAACCATCAGCGAACCTTGATAGCAAAAACGGTAAATTAATTGAGTCATTATTATTTGAATTAAATAAAGAGCACGGCACGACACTTATTTTAGTAACGCATGATGAGCAGCTTGCACAAAAGTGTCAGCAAATTTTACACATTGAAGCAGGGCAGTTAGTAACTGTAAAAGAAAGCGAAGGAGTGCAAGCGAATGTGGGCTAAATTAGCACTAAAACTGTTTTCACGTGAGTTTAAACGCGGTGAGTTAACAGTGATCAGTGCAGCAATTGCCTTAGCTGTTCTCACTGTTTTAACACTGTCTATGGTTACCGACCGAATTGGTCAAAGTATTGAAGAAAAAAGCAGTGCCTTTATTGCTGCTGATCGCGTTTTAGCAAGTAACCATGCTTTACCTGCCGAGTTTTTAGAAAAAGCCAACCAAGAAAACTTACGTACCGCTAAAATAACCTATTTCGATACCATGTTATTTGCTGGTGACGAAATGCAGCTTGGCTCGGTGAAAGCCGTATCAAACACCTATCCGTTAAAAGGCGAGTTAAAAGTAAAAACTAGCCTGACTGATCAACCACAAGTAACTGCTGATATCCCAAGTCGTGGTGAAGTGTGGTTAAGTGAATCAGTGTTTTATGCGTTAAATATTAAAGTGGGCGATAAAGTAGAGCTTGGCGCTGCTACGTTTACTGCTAGTCATGTTGTAGCCGAAGAGCCTGATGCACCGTTTAATGTGTTTTCAAGCAGCCAGCGAATCTTAATTAATGAAGCAGACATCGCCGTTACAGAGGTAATTCAGCCGGGTAGCCGAGTGTTTTACCGTCAACTTTATGCTGGCAGTAAAGACAATTTAGACACCTTTTATGCGTGGTTAAAACCACAAATGAAAGAAAACCAGCGTTGGTATGGTGTTAAAGACCGCCAGTCTCCTATTTCTAATAGTTTAAATCGTGCCGAGAGCTATCTATTGCTAGCTGGTTTACTTGGCATTATTTTAGCCGCTGTTGCTATTGCGGTATCGGCAAAACGGTATTGTGAGCGTCAATATGACCCGGTTGCCATGATGAAAACGCTGGGCGGAAGCCGCGCTATGATACGTAAAATCTATTTACTTCACTTGAGCCTTGTTTGTTCAATGTCGGTCATAATTGGTTTACTGATTGGTTATGGCTTACAAGCAGTTGCAACAGATTATTTAGCACAAACCATGGGCACAGCACTACCAAGTGCATCTGCTAAACCGTGGATTATTGCTATTAGTACCGGCGTGATTTGTGCGGTAATGTTTTCTATTAAACCACTTCTCGATTTATTTGATATTCCTCCGCTGCGCGTGCTGCGCCGTAATTTAGGCGACCGTTTATTGGTTAGTAAAGTGCACTTGGCTATGTCGGCGCTTACTGTGTTTTTACTCATGTGGTTGTTTAGTAATAACATCAAAATAAGTGCCATTTTGTTTCTTTCAACTGCATTTTTAATTGCGGTGTTATTTGCTTTATCAAAGGTTATTTTTGGCGGTGGTCGCAAACTCGGTTTAAGCCCAGGTAATAGTTGGTCATTGGCGATAGCATCAATTCAAAAGCGTGCCAACGTTAATGCCGTACAATTAATTAGCTTTGCATTGGCTATAAAATTGTTACTGTTTTTAATTGTATTGAAGAACGACATGATCTCGGATTGGCAGTCACAGCTTCCAGAAAATGCACCTAATTCATTTTTAGTGAACATTACTGAGCAAGAACTAGAACTTATTACTAGTTTCTTAGCGCAAAATGATATGCCAACGTCTGATTTTTACCCTGTTGTTCGTGGCCGTGTAAACGCCGTTAATGGTGAGCTGGTTGCCCGCGAAGTATCGCAAGAAGATAACGAAAAGAAAGACGAAGAAGCTCGCTCTGGCATTGGCCGTGAGCTAAATCTAACTTGGCGCAAGGACTTGCCAAATCAAAACGAGCTTATCGACGGTGCATGGTTTAGTGAAAACTCAGTGGCTGAGGCATCGGTTGAAGAGTCTATGCTTAAACGCTTAGATGTAAAAATAGGTGATACGCTTACTTTCTTAATAGGTGCACAGTCTTTCGATGCAAAAATTACCAGTGTTCGAAAAGTTAACTGGACGACACTCAAACCTAACTTCTTTATTATTTTAAGTCCTGATGTGCTAGCCAGTTTTCCTGCTACTTATATTTCATCGGTGAATGTAAAAGCAGATAAAAAACGCGAATTTAATGAGTTAATGCGTCAATACCCAACAGTGAATGTGATTGATGTTGAAAGCTTTATTAAACAGATTCGCTCAACAATAGAGCAAGTATCGTTAGCGATTGGTTTTGTACTAGCAATTGTCGTTGCCTGTGGAGCTTTAGTGCTTATTTCACAAGTACAAGCAAGTTTGGGTGAGCGTATGCAAGAGATTGTCATCTTAAGAACTTTAGGAGCTAAAGGGCGTTTAATTAAAAATGCCACCTTATATGAGTTTTTATTATTAGGGGTTACGGCAGGTTTAGTCGCTGCCATTGTCAGTGACATCGCTCTGTTAATAGTGCAAAAACAGATGTTCGATTTAGCAGGTAAGTTTCACCCTCATATTTGGGTCATTGGCCCAGCAGTAGGAGGCTTATTTGTGGCATGTTTGGGTTATTTGATGATAGCGCGCACAATGCGAAAAAATACCCAAGGCTTATTACGCTCACTGGCATAAGATTCTAACTAAAAACGCGTTTATAAAATGCTCGCAATTGCGGGCATTTTTTATGAATTGCAATTGGTTACTGGTAATTTATACAGTGCTCTGGCATTATTAACACAGATAATAATGATAATAGATGGGTCAGTTAGTTGGCGATTATTTTAGGGATTGATCCTGGTTCACGATTAACAGGGTACGGCGTGATTGCTCACCAAGGTGCTAAGTTCACTTATTTAGGAAGTGGTTGCATAAAATTGGCAGATCACGATTTTCCTGTTCGTTTAAAAATGATTTACCAAGGGATCAGTCAATTGGTAGAGCAATTCTCCCCAGACAGCTTTGCTATCGAAAAAGTGTTTATGGCACATAACCCTGATTCGGCACTAAAACTTGGTCAAGCTCGTGGCGCTGCCATTGTTGGCGCTTCAATGGCTGAGCTGCCAGTTTATGAATATTCAGCAAGGCAAATCAAGCAAGCTGTTGTGGGTAATGGCGGAGCCGATAAGTCTCAAGTACAACATATGGTAAAGAATATTTTAAAGCTGCCAGGCACACCTCAAGCCGATGCCGCTGACGCTCTAGCAATTGCTATATGTCATGCACACTCAGAACAAAATTTAATTAAACTTGCGGGCAGTGCGAGCAAAACCGTAAGAGGACGATTAAGGAAGTAATATGATTGGTCGATTAAATGGCTTACTTGTTGAAAAACAGCCGCCAGAAATTCTTATTGAAGTAAGTGGTGTAGGCTACGAAGTGCAAATGCCTATGACCTGCTTTTATGATTTACCCGCAGTAGGTGAGCAAACGATTATTTATACCCATTTTGTGGTACGTGAAGATGCCCAGCTATTATTTGGTTTTAACAATAAAACAGAGCGCGCTTTATTTAGAGAGCTATTAAAGGCTAATGGCGTAGGGCCAAAGTTAGGTCTTGCGATTTTATCGGGTATGTCAGCACAGCAATTTGTAAGTTGTGTAAACAATGAAGATGCAACCACACTGGTTAAACTTCCGGGGGTTGGTAAAAAAACTGCTGAGCGCTTAGTACTTGAAATGAAAGACAGACTGAAAGATTGGGGTAATGACTTATTTACACCATTTAGCGATAATGCCGTCATTGAGCCTGCAAGTGATGATACCCTAGTGGCAAATAATGCTGCCGATGATGCAGTGTCTGCACTTGTGGCATTAGGTTATAAGCTACCGCAAGCACAAAAAGCGGTGAAAGCAGTGAACAAACCAGATATGACGACAGAGGTTCTAATTAAAGAAGCTCTAAAATCAATGTTGTGAGTAAACCATGATAGAAGCAGATCGCTTAATAGATGCGAGTGAACAAAGTAACGAAGACAGTGTTGATCGTGCCATACGGCCAAAACTGTTAACAGATTACACAGGCCAGCCGCATGTTAAGCAACAAATGGAAATATTTATCGAGGCGGCTCGCCATCGTGGCGAAGCCCTGGATCACCTATTAATATTTGGTCCACCGGGTCTTGGTAAAACCACACTTGCAAACATTGTTGCCAACGAGCTTAACGTTAATATTAAAACAACGTCAGGGCCAGTACTCGAAAAAGCTGGCGATTTAGCTGCTCTTTTAACTAACCTTGAAGAAGGTGACGTACTGTTTATTGACGAAATTCACCGCTTGAGCCCGCAGGTCGAAGAGATTTTGTATCCAGCAATGGAAGACTATCAGCTGGATATTATGATCGGTGAGGGCCCAGCCGCACGTTCAATTAAACTTGATTTACCGCCATTTACTTTAATAGGTGCGACAACCCGTGCAGGTTCACTCACCTCACCACTGAGAGACCGTTTTGGCATAGTGCAGCGTTTAGAATTTTATTCGGTTGAAGATTTATCAAAAATAGTTGCTCGTTCAGCAAGATTTTTAGATTTAACTATGTGCAATGAAGGAGCCACAGAAATAGCCAAGCGCTCACGTGGCACACCGCGAATAGCGAACCGTTTGTTACGCCGTGTTCGTGATTACACGCAAGTTAAATCTGACGGTAAAGTTAACGCATCGGTTGCAGAGCAAGCCCTCGATATGATTGATGTCGATAAAAGCGGTTTTGACTACATGGATAGAAAATACCTATTAGCTATTATCGAAAAATTTATGGGCGGCCCAGTTGGCCTTGATAACCTTGCAGCTGCAATAGGCGAAGAAAAAGAAACGATAGAAGATGTAATAGAACCGTTTTTAATTCAACAAGGCTTTATACAACGTACCCCGCGCGGACGACTTGTATCAGACATCGCTTACTTGCACTTTGGACTAACCCCAGATAAATAACAAAACTCAGGTTAGTTACAAAAGCTTTAAGTTATAAGTATTAAGCAGCTCGAGAGGGCTGCTTTTTAATAGAGATAAGTTGACTTTTTAAATGGCAATATAGATTTTACCGCATACCGCATACCGCATACCGCATACCGCATACCGCATACCGCATACCGCATACCGCATACCGCATACCGGCAAGAGTCATCTAACACCTGTAATTCACATGCTGTTAAGTTTTTGATAGGTATTCTCGTTGGCGTTTGCGCAGGCAAAAAAAAGCCCGCATAAGGATGCGGGCAAACAACAAGTTGAAGGAAGTAATTCAGGGAACTACGGTCTACTAAAAGAAGGTTTTATCCTGATTTCAGTAAACCTAGAGCAATACGAAACTTCATATTGCTAAAAACGGAGCTTAATGAAAGAAACTTTCATGAGGTTGCTAGCTCGGTATAGGTAAATAATACGCAATGATGGATTTTTCTTCAAACTAGAAAAATTTAATTTTCAGATTAAAAAAACTAATGTGAGCAAAAAATTCTATTGTTTTCTTTTTGTTCGCTTTGTGGTTATTTTCTCTTTAACTGCATGAATAGAGTGGTTTTTATAAAATTCATATTCTGTATTCAGGATTAGTTTAAGTATTCTGTAGTAGATTTGCAAAAGTACTTTTGGGTGTTTATGCGTAATTTATGAATAAACGTCGTGTTTTTGATTGTTTTGGTTGCTTTTAAGCGTCACTCTAGTGACTTATTATTAAGGTAAAAATATGCATAAAAGTATTTGTAAAATTCAATCTGGCTAAAAAATAACTAAGCAAATTGCTTTTTACCGTTATTTGCCGCTAATTCACAGCAAGAGCGTTGTCAGTTCATAATTGACTAGATACACTAGTTGTAACTTTTGGCCATGTTTGTGGTCAATAAATACAAGTGTAAAAAATATAACAAATTACATAGAAATCTATTTTTAGGAGTTTAACGTGGGATCAGGGCTTAACTTTTTAGATCTTATTCTAGAAGCCAGTGTACTTGTCCAGCTAGTAATGTTGGCATTAGTCGGCATGTCGGTAATGTCATGGGCAATTATTTTTCAACGTAAAAAAGCGATTTCTGATGCACTTAATGGCGCTAAGCGCTTTGAGCAAAAGTTTTGGTCAGGAATAGACTTAAGTAAATTATATAATGAAGTTTCAGCTCGTCCTGGTGGCGCATCAGGTGTTGAAGCATTATTCGTTGCTGGTTTTAAGGAGTTTGCACGACATAAGAAAAATTCACCGCAAAGTGCAAGCATCGTAATGGAAGGCACACATCGTTCAATGCGTGTGGCTTTGTCACGCGAAGTTGAAAAACTAGAATCAAGTTTATCGTTTTTAGCGACAGTGGGTTCAATTAGTCCTTATATCGGCCTTTTTGGTACGGTGTGGGGTATCATGAACGCATTCATTGCATTAGGTGAAGTTAAGCAAGCAACTTTACAAATGGTTGCGCCGGGTATCGCCGAAGCACTTATCGCAACAGCGATGGGTTTATTCGCAGCAATCCCTGCAGTTATTGCGTACAACCGTTTTGCAAATAAAGTAGAAAAGCTTGAAGGTAATTACATTAACTTCATGGAAGAGTTCGCCAATATTTTACACCGCCAAGCAGCTGCGCAAATAGAGGCAAAAGCGAATGTATCAGCGTAAGAAACGTCGCCCAGTAGGTGAGATAAATGTAGTTCCTTACATTGATGTAATGTTGGTACTACTTATTATATTTATGGCAACTGCACCACTGATTACTCATGGTGTAAAAGTGGACTTGCCGAAAATGGAAGAATCGGATCTTGTAGATACCAAAGATACACCACCTATCATTGCGTCAATTGATGCTGAAGGTAAGTACTATGTAAGTATCGGCACTGATCCAGAAGCTCCTATGGAAGCAATTGATGTAGCTGCTGTTATAAAATTACAACTTCAGAAAAACCCCGATACTCCGGTTATGATAAAAGGTTCTGGTCGTGTTTCTTATCAAGAAGTGTTGCTGTTAATGGACTTTTTGAAAAATGCCGGTGTGCCTTCTGTGGGTCTTATGACTGAGTCATTTGAGGGTTAGTATGCGTGAATCAGTAATAAAGTCGCTTCTATTGCACCTTGGTATTATTGTTTTCTTAGTCGTATCAGCGAACTTTCATATGCCAGCTCCTAAGGTAATGGAAGTGACATTGAATCCGGCTATGCCTGAACCAGAAAAAGCGGTTTCTGCAGTAACGGTTGATCAACAAAAGGTTGAGCAGAAAATTGCTGAACTTAAAAAGCAAGAAGAAGCAAAAAAACAAGCCGAAGCAAAGCGAATTCGAGATCTTGAACGTCGTGCAAATGATGCACGTAAGCAACGCGAAGCTGAAGACCGTCGTCTTAAAAAATTAGAGCAACAACGCCGAGCGAAAGAGAAAGAAAAAGCAGAAGCTGAAGCACAAGCGAAGAAAGCACGTGAAATACAAGAGAAAGAACGTGCCAAAGCTAAGCAAGCTGAAAAGCAAAAGCAAGAAGCTGAAGCCGCAGCAAAAGCCGCAGCTGAAAAACGTAAAGCTGAAGAAGAGGCGTTAAAGAAAGCGGAAGCAGAGCGCAAGCGTAAAGCTGCTGAAGCTGAAGCTGAACGTAAACGTAAAGAAGCTGAAGCAGAGCGTAAACGTCAGCAGGCATTGCAAGAACAAATGCTGCAAGAGCAGTTAGCTGCTGAGCAGGCTGCACGAAATAAAATACGTCAGCAACAAGTCTTGAGTGAAGTTGATAAATATAAAGCGTTAATTATGGCGCGTATTCAACAAACTTTACTTATTGATGAAAAAATGAAGAATAAGCAATGTCGCGTTAACATTCGCCTTGGTTTTAACGGGTTAGTAACTCAAGTAAAATCACTTGGTGGTGATAAATTAGTGTGTGAAGCTGCTCTTCGTGCTGTCCGTATGGCCGATACACTACCAGTTTCGCCTGATAAAGATGTTTTCGAGCAACTGAAAAATATTAACTTAACAATTAAGCCAGAATTCTAAAGGAATGATATGTTCAACCAGATAAAAACAGCATGTTTTATTGTATTACTGGGCTTTCATGGCATTGCCAGTGCTGCACTAGAAATTGTTATCACTGAAGGTATTGATGGAGCACGCCCAATAGCGGTTGTTCCATTTAAATACCAGGGCGTTGGTCCCATCCCTGAAAAATTGAGCACCGTTATTGCAGCTGATTTGATGCGTAGTGGTAAATTTAAACCTATTGATGTGACAAATATGCCTCAATTACCCGGCAAAGATGCTGATGTAGATTATGGTGCATGGGTCAATCAAGGTGTTGAAGCGGTACTTGTTGGTCAAGTTGAGCAACAACCGGGTGGACGTTACTTAGTAAAGTATGAGCTTATCGATGTGATCCGTGGTCAAATTACAGGCGGCGAAACGCAAATGATGAGTAATGGTCAATTAGTGAAGAGCCAAGACCATGTATTAGATGCTCGTGAGAGTGTTATATCTGAAACAGGGTTTCGCCGTTATGCGCACCGTATTAGCGATGTAGTTTACGAAGCGCTTACGGGTGAAAAAGGTGCGTTTTTAACAAAAATTGCTTACGTTATTGTACGTGATAATGAACCGAAGCCTTATCAACTGGTTGTTGCTGACTATGATGGCTACAATGAGCAAGTATTGCTTCGTTCTAAAGAGCCACTTATGTCCCCAGCTTGGTCACCAGATGGTACTAAGCTTGCGTATGTAACCTTTGAAAATCGTCAAAGCCAAATTTACATTCAAGATTTGTATACGGGCAAACGTGAGTTAATCACAAGCCATCCAGGTATTAATGGTGCACCACAGTTTTCACCTGATGGTAAAAAACTATTATTAGTACTTTCAAAAGACCGTAACGGTGCAACAGAAGTCTATGTTTTAGACCTTGTAACTCGCAAAGAAAAGCGTTTAACAAATCATCGTAGTATCGATACAGAGCCTTCTTGGTACCCAAATGGGCAAGATATCGTGTTTACGTCTGAAAGGGGTGGTAATGCCCAGATTTATAAGTTAAATTTGCAAACTGGTAGAGCAAAACGTATGACGTTTGATGGTGATATGAATTTAGCAGGTTCGATTTCACCAGACGGAAAAGAATTAGTGATGGTGAATCGTACTAACGGTCAATACCATCTTGCTAAAAAAGAGCTAGCTACAGGTGCGTTTCAAGTATTAACAAGAACTCGCCTAGATGAATCGCCGAGTATCGCTCCAAACGGTTCGATGATTATCTACAGCACGCTTCATAATAATAAACAGGTGTTGGCGTTAGTGTCTATGGACGGTCGCTTTAAAGCTCGCTTACCTGTGCTAGATGGACAAGTTAAGGCGCCAGCTTGGTCGCCTTATTTACAGTAATTTTACTGGTTTACTCAATATAGGAATCAATTCAATGCAACTTAATAAAACTTTAAAAGGCCTGCTTATTGCTGTGCCAGTGATGACATTAGCGGCGTGTAGCTCTTCTTCAGGTGTTGATGAGGGTGCTGCAAACCAATCTAACCAAGGTATGGTTGAGCAATCAAACACTGATACTGTTGAAGTTGCAACGCTTACTCCAGAGCAACAAGCTGAAGAAGCACTTCGTGAAAAGTACGAAGCGTTACGTCAAGAGCAAATCATCTACTTTGGTTTTGATAACGCAAAAATCCAAAGCAAATACGCGGAGCTTTTACAAGCACACGCAGAATTCTTAGTACAAAACCCATCAGTTAAAGTACTAATCGAAGGTCACGCTGATGAGCGCGGTACGCCTGAGTACAACATCGCACTTGGTGAGCATCGTGGTCAAGCAGTAGAAAAATACCTACAAAGCTTAGGTGTTTCTGCTAGCCAAATGTCAGTAGTGAGCTATGGTGAAGAGAAGCCAATGGTTAAGTCTCGCACTGAAGAAGCGTTCGCGAAGAATCGTCGCGCAGTATTAGTTTACTAATAAAGAGTCATTATGAAGCCGAAAATTATTTTGGCAGCAATGATCTTAAGCGGGAGCACCCAGTTATGGGCTGCTCCCGCTCCTGTTTCAGAAGCTGCAAGCTCGCAATCGAGCATTGAAAAGCGTTTAATCGCATTAGAAAACATGATGAAGTCACGTAATTTATTGCAAGCTGAGCTTCAGCAACAGCTCAATATCTTACAAGACGAAGTGAGCCAAGTTCGTGGTATTACTGAAGAGCAAAGTTACAAGCTTGAAAAAGTACTTCAGCGTCAGCGTGAGCTTTATCAAGAGATTGAAAACCGAGTCAGCCAAGCTTATAGCCAGCCCGCTGCCGCACAAACTCAACCTACTAACTCTTATACGGATGTAGGTGTATCACAGGCAATTAGTTCAGATTTATCTGAAAATGAAGCCTATGAGCGTGCAGTGGCGTTAATAATGAAAGATAAACGTTATGAGCAAGCAATTCCGGAGTTCCAAACATTCTTAACTACTTACCCTAATTCAGTATATGCATCTAATGCACATTATTGGTTAGGTCAGCTATTAACAATTCAAAACGATCAAGCAGGTGCGACTGAGCATTTCAAAGTAGTTGTGAATGAATACCCTAATTCTAATAAACGCCCAGATGCGATGTTAAAGTTAGGAAACTTATTAGCGGAGCAAGGTTTAGGCGAACAAGCCCTTAAAACCTTTAATGATTTAATTAATCAGTACCCAAGTACCACCGCTGCAAAATTAGCCACAGAACGTCTGTCGCAAATGTAGTTTTGACCTGATTAGACTGCTTTTTGACATAAGCGGTCTAAAATTAGGCAACTAGACATAAAAACTTAAAAAAAGAGATATTTTCTGTTGCACTCAGCATTTAAATAAGTATTATAAGCGCCCGCAGCAGGCGATTGGTAACAACAGCCGAAATGCGGAAAAAAGAGCGGGTCATTAGCTCAGTTGGTAGAGCAGTGGACTTTTAATCCATTGGTCGATGGTTCAAGTCCATCATGACCCACCATTCTTTTTGAATGGTCTCATATCGGCGGATTTACGCATCTTAATATCCAGAGCGGGTCATTAGCTCAGTTGGTAGAGCAGTGGACTTTTAATCCATTGGTCGATGGTTCAAGTCCATCATGACCC